>JBCCDL010000343.1:0-6608 GCA_039030815.1 Cyanobacteria bacterium P01_A01_bin.83
CTTTGTAAATACTGCCGCTGCTGCACCTGTAGATTTTAGCAGTCGGCTAGGATCATTTAAACCAGAAATCCCCGTTACTCGGCGATCTACCTCAGAATATGTCCGCTCCCATTTGCCCTCAGCATTGCGCTGAACCGAAATGACCCCCAATCCTTGGTCGATTAAACCTTCGGTAGAAATCTCTCTAATTTTTTGTTTAGTAGCATCATCTTTGGGGAGGCTAAAAGCATCAATTGTCAACTTACTATCCCCATTAGCTAAAGCCAATAATTCAGCTACGGGAAGCTGTTTGCCGATTACCTTAGGGTAGGTCTGCATCCATACCCCAGCGCTAATATACTCAAAATTGACCGTCAAATAACCTTCATCTGGTGCAGTCTCCACCAAAGATAAATAATCATTATTGTAGCCAAAACGAGAATCCCCAACGCGATCGCCCCATGCCGCAATTAAGTCATAAGTAAAGCCTGTTGGCAAAATTAAATCATCTTGCACTTCGTAAGCTCCGTAGCTGGCAATTTGCTGCTCAACAGATAGCTGGCTTGCTGAGTCGGGCAAAGCTAACTTTACAGGATCAAAGCCAAAACCTTCTGTCTCTGTCAGTGAGGGAGCAGCAGTTTCTGCTAAAACTTTGGAGTTAATTTTGTTGCTCCAGGCATCACTAGCCAGCGACCCCGCAGTAGCACCTAAAAAAATCAGAAAATTACGGCGATTGACGTTCATATTTGAGTAATTGACCAAAAAATATAGCTAAAATATGAGTGTAATATAGCAAGTATCTTGCCATTTGAGCGCGGCTCACTAACGGTGAATCAGCCCGAAACTTTTGCTTATAACATTAAGAATAATATTCCCCAGAAGGTCTTAATTATGCGACTTCAAAACTAAATCATCGGATAGAGATTCAAGTCGAACCTTGGTACCCCGTTGAGAATTTCTTATTCTTAAGCTAAACTCCGAATGTTAACAACTAATTAACTACTAGTCTTAATTTCGCAATTTAGTTACTTATTATATTCAGCAATTTTAAATTTTATTCTCTACTCTGAATTGACGAGTGACCCACAGCTTCTTTTGGAAGTAAAGTCGCGCTGCCACACGACGATGGCGCATTCGCGCCGTTCGCCGACAGGCACAAGAGCTTAGGGACGCGAAACGAAGTTTCGCCAGTCGTCGAAGACGACGAACATGCGGCAAACTTCCGCCTTTGTAGGCATTCACCTTGTCCCGCAGGTACGCACAAGTTTAGTCTTCAGACAGCAAATTCACTGATATTTTATGGTTATTTGGCAAGAATGGCTTTTTCAAGCAAACAATTGGCTAATTTCTCTCGGTAACTTGGCTTACCCCGCCTTTGCAATTATTTATGTCTCGTCAACTCTGGTGGGACTACCTGCAATATTTCTCTTCTTAGCTGCGGGTAGTCTGTTTGGCTTTGTTCCAGGAGTGATGATTGTATCTTTGTCTGATACTTTAGGTGTGGCTATCTGTTATCTCTTAGGCAAAACAGTAGCCAGCAAAAAGGTTAATGAATGGATCTCTCAACGTCCTCAATGGGGGGAGTTTGATCGAGCAGTCACCAAAAAAGGTTGGAAAATAGTTTTCCTTACCCGATTATCGCCGATAGTTCCTTCAAATGTTTTGAATTATGGATTTAGCTTAACCAAAATTGACTTTTGGCAATATTTATTTGTTTCTTGGGTGGCAATGTTACCTGTAATTACCTTATATGTGTATTTAGCTTCTGTAGGAACTGATCTCTTATCAGGTGGTAATGACATAAGACAGGTCATCGCTTCGGTGATTGGTTTTATAACAGCTTTGATGGCGATCGCCTATACAACTAAGTTAATGCAAGGAACTTTGTTTCAAAAGCCAACTAAAAAACTCAAATTAAATCCCCCTAAATACCGACCGCAGTCAAAACGAGAGAAAATTAAAAGATAAAGACACTTCAACAGTCAACACTCAACACTCAACACTCAACACTCAACACTCAACACTCAACAATAGTTTAATCGTTTTGGATAATTCTAGATTGAATTATTAAGCCTAGATGTTGAGTGAAAAATTTTTTGTTCTGCGGGGTGGGAATTAGCCGTAAAATTATTGCAGTTATTATACGAGCTAATTTTTAGTTAAAAATAGGGCAAGCAATTATGGCTTATGTAGCAAAGCTTAGTAGTTTTCAGCAGCTTGCGATCGCCAATGTTAATGGACAGACTCAAATCAATCTCACTTTAAGTCGCCCAGGACAACAACAAAGTCAAAGCAGTAGTTTTAGTACAGGTCAATGGCAGACAGAACCTGAGTTGTTCTGTCAGGGACAAGACTATGTTTTGAAAATCACCTCTGAGCAAGGTGTTCACTACATCCTAATCCAACAAAATAGTATTAGTACTGTTACTCCCCCTGCTGACTTGAATAATTATTCCACGGTCAATTTTGAGGATATTCCCGACTCTACTCCAGAATCAGGTGGTTTTAAACCCATGCAACCTATACAACCCATGCAACCACTGAAAATGGGTAACATGTCGATGGATATTAACTCCATGTCGATGCAGATGGGTAATATGTCGCTAAATCTCGATAATCAGGCGCAAACCACTACTAAAACTTTTTGTTCTCAGTGTGGGACAGAAGCCAGGACGGGCGATCGCTTTTGCCGTAGTTGTGGACACAAATTGGATTAGTAATTAACAGTTAATTATATTTAGAATGACTTATTGCCTGGGTATTATCAATCAATTCGGGATCGTGATGGCAGGTGACTCTCGCACTAATGCGGGAGTTGACTATATTTCTGCTTATAAAAAACTCTTTGATTTATCTTTGCCAGGAGAAAGGGTAATTGTAATCTGTGCTTCAGGTAGTCTTTCGGTAACCCAGGGAGTATTAACTAGAATCAATCGGGATATTCAAAATCAAGAAGGTCAAAATCTACATACTTTGGCTACCATGTATGATATTGCTGGCTACATCGGCAGCAAAAGCAGAGAAATTCAAGAACTAGACCGTCGTTGGTTAGAAAAAGATAATATTGACTTTAGTTGTAACTTCCTTCTAGGAGGGCAAATCAAAGGGGAAGAACCGCAGCTATATTTGATTTATCCCCAAGGAAACTTTATTCAAGCCACTAGAGAAACTCCATTTTTGCAAATTGGCGAGACTAAATATGGTAAACCTATTATCGACCGCACCATAACCTACAATACGCCCCTAGAAGACGCTGCTAAATGTGCCTTGCTGTCGATAGATTCCACGATGAAATCGAATATATCAGTAGGACCACCGATTAATTTAGTGATGTATAAAACTAATAGTTTTGACCTTAAAAATACTTTAGAATTACCCTTAGGTGCGCCCTATATTGCTAAAATTCGTAAGCTGTGGGAAGAATCAGTACGTCAAGCATTTGAAGCCATGCCCGATCTTGAGTGGTCACATGAGTCTACCGAGCCAGGAGAAGATATATATTTAGATTAATTTGGATTATATGCTGCGGATATACGGTAATACCCAATTTTCTTAATCTAACCGACAAGATTAATCTTAAGAAAGAGCAGTTTATCGACATCTGTTGTTACAATCGTTTACAAAAGTTGTTAGCGTCAGTCACAAACCTATGCCTTACGAGACCTTATCATCTCCTACAGATACCATTACCGTTCCTTCTCAGGCGATCGATACTTATGAGAATACTAATTTGGCTTATGATGAGCCAAATGCAGACTGGCGTTACAACCCAGAAACCAATAATGCAAGATATCGTAACCGTCCTTTAGCGGTCATTATTCGTCTGATTAGCATCTTATTTCCGTTAAGTGCTTTTGCTTTAGGTGTATGGTGGGATAACTTGACAGGAAATTCCATTCCTAAACAGAAAAAAAGAGCCAGACAGCTAATTAAAATATTGACTAAACTGGGTCCTGCTTATATTAAAATAGGTCAGGCTTTATCTACCAGACCCGATGTTGTGCCTCCTGCTTACTTAGAAGAATTAACTACCCTACAAGACAAAATTCCTTCTTTTCCTAATGCAGTGGCATTTCGCTTTATTGAGGAAGAGTTAGGCAAACGACCAGAGGAGATTTATGCAGAATTATCTCCTGACCCAATTGCAGCGGCTTCTTTGGGACAAGTTTACAAAGGCAGATTAAAAACAGGAGAAGAAGTTGCGGTAAAAGTACAGCGTCCTGATTTAAATCGCCGCATTACTCTCGATATTTATATCATGAGAATGCTAGCGGGTTGGGTACAGGATAATGTGAAGCAGGTTCGTTCTAATCTGCGCTCAATTATTGATGAGCTAGCCGAACGTATTTTTGAAGAAACCAACTATAACCAAGAAGGTCGTAATGCGGACAAGTTTAAAGAATTCTATGGTTATATGGAGGAAATCTATGTTCCCAAAATTTACTGGGAATATACGGGTAAGCGCGTCCTCACGATGGAATGGATTAACGGCATAAAACTCACCGATATTGATGCTGTCCAAGCCCAGGGGATAGATGCCACACATTTAGTAGAAGTCGGGGTAGAATGTTCTTTAAGACAGCTATTAGAACATGGTTTTTTCCACGCCGACCCTCATCCTGGTAACTTGTTAGCGATGGCAGATGGTAGACTGGCGTATCTAGACTTTGGCATGATGAGTCGTATTAAACCTTACCAAAGATACGGTCTGATTGAAGCGATAGTTCACTTGGTCAATCGTGACTTTGAATCTCTATCAAAAGACTATATTAAGCTAGACTTTCTAACTCCTGATACAGATTTAAGACCGATTGTACCTGCTTTGGCTAACGTGTTTAATAACGCTTTGGGTGCTAGCGTAGCTGAATTAAACTTTAAAAGCATTACCGATCAGATGTCGGCAATGATGTATGAGTTTCCCTTTACCGTCCCTGCATACTATGCTTTAATCATTCGCTCCATGGTGACATTAGAAGGGATTGCCATTGGTATTGATCCCGAATTTAAGGTTTTAAGTAAAGCCTATCCTTATGTTGCTAAACGGCTACTAACCGATCCCGCCCCTGAATTAAGAGCCTCATTGAAAGATCTGTTATTTAAAGAAGAAGGTTTTCGTTGGCATCGCCTAGAAAATTTGCTTAACAATGCTACAGGTTCTCGGGATTATGATTTTGATGGTGTAGTAGATCAGGCTCTTGATTATTTATATAGCGATCGCGGCACATTTATTCGCGATCGCATTGCTGATGAGTTAGTAAATGCTATTGACGGCATTGGCAGAAGAGCAATTTACAATATCTCAACTGCTTTTCGTCAGCAGGTTGGGTTAGCGGTACAGGAAACTCCAGTAGAGTATCGTCAAGATTCCTATGCTATGACTCACCTGAAAAATATTGTGGGTATTCTTCAGCAAACTCCAGGGTTTGATCCAACCCGCCTAGTTTCTATTGTGGCAAAGATTATCACCAAACCAGAAACTCAGAAAATGGGTCAAAAGGTTGCCGAAAGATTAGCACAAAAAATGGCGGCAAGGTTGATTAGAAATCTATTGATCGAAGAAACCCAACCTAAAGTTGTGGCTTTACCAGCGGTTAGATAGGGTAGTCATGTAGAAGTAATGATATAGACTCAAGTGTGAGATATGAACTACTCCTACCTACTTCATTGAGGTAGGAGTTTCTAGAACATCCTCTCTCAATTTTTCAGTTCCAGGTCTTATACTAAATCCGATTACCAAAGTGTGTATTCCTCAATCGAGATAATCAACTTATGGCAAAGTTGATACTAATTTTTTTACCTCCTATGGAAACAGGATTTAGTATTATTCCTGTAGTTTAGACTAAAAAAACCATTAAAAAATAATTCTCGCCGTTTAATTGAAACTGTTATTGGGCAACTGATACCAAATCCTGTTTAGATGTGCTGTTTAAAGGTAGTGGCAGGTAAAAGGTAAAAGGTAAAAGGTAAAGGGTAAAAGGGTTTAGGCTACTTTCAAGGTTTTATTTATAAGTATCCTTTGTAAATCGGATTTAGTATGACAGAGCGTTTTTGCTGGGGAACTGTAAGAGCCAGAGATTTATGGCATCTTACAAGTCGCATCAACCGCAAACTCCTCGCTCACACTGTAGCTTTGTGGCTGAATCGTCTCAAGTGAGAATCCACTTCGCTTTCAACAACTTATTTCTGATTAAAAGTTGCACACGGCGTAGAAGTAGAAATAATTCTAATCATAAAATGCTTTGCATTTGGGAGCAGGTCAGTTTTGTAAGAACATTTGAACTGTGTAGATCATTCGTCAGTTGTATAGTCGTTCTAAATAGAAAACAGAGGAATGTCTAATCTTACTACTCGTTACTCATTACTCGTTACTCATTACTTCTAGTACAGATTAACCTACGGGAATTAATTAGAATGACTATAACTAGCAGTTCCTCATACTTTAGTTCATTTGTATTGACATATTTGACCTGCTCCCTTGACTTGCTCCCGCTGGACGCAATCCTAACGAGGTAAAACAAGCCAAATGGCTTTACTTGTTTTTCGGATATTCTACCTCAATAGCAATGCTTTTGTTTGGGATGATTTGTCGAATATTGATTCCTGATATTAACGATCCAGAACAAGCTTTA
>JBCCDL010000344.1:0-6605 GCA_039030815.1 Cyanobacteria bacterium P01_A01_bin.83
CGGGCATAGCCCTTTGTCTTGCGCCTGTCGGCGGACGGTGCTTCGCACCATCGTCAGCGAAGCTGACTCTGAGGCGGCAGCCTCTGTGGGTCGCACCTCTCTGTGGTTTATTCAAAAAAACTTTTTCACGAATGATTTAGGAACACTATAGGAGTTACCAATGCGGTCTAAGTATAACCCAGAACTAAAACTCACACAAAGCATTATATTTTAGCTTTCAACAGATACTAAACTCGGTTACAAAGCCAAAATCAGCGGAGGTTAAAGTAGACAACTAGAATTTGAGCAGCTAAACAATAAATTGTTTATCAGGGTATTGAGCTACTCATATTGATATTTTGGCGTTGGTGGGTGCGTAATGCCCTAATGAGAAAATTGAAGCGTGCCAAATCTTAAATAATGCAATAGTAAGCGGAGAGAATACTTGAGCAATAGAAGAGATTTGGAATAACAAAGAGTTTTGCGGTGTAATCTAGCCAGATAATGCCTTAGACGGGTATTTTCTCCTTCAACTCGTGTCATGTACGTTTTACTAATAAGATGGTCTTCAGGCTCAATATACATCGGGTATACTTTCCATCCGTCGGTAACATAGAAAAAGCTATGCCAGCGCAGAAAGCGAAGCTTTCAGTCGCGTCAGCGACGCTCTCGATGCTACGCATCGTGCAATAATCTGCCAAATTGGTTCAAAAGATTCATGCGAGCGATCGCCTATATTCCAAAGTATAATCCCCTTTTTTTGATGATTAACAACTGTCCAAATCCAAAATTTGTTTTTCTTACTGCCCACAAAAGTTTGTAATTCATCTATCTCTGTAATTTCAGGAATTTCCTCGTCTTGTGGCTCATCAGGTAATGATTTTCCTGCTTCTTCAACCCATCTCATAATAGTTGTGTGGTCAATTTCTGTCACCCTAGCAATTGCTCTAAAACCCATGCCATTGAGATACATTTTTAGGCAGAGTTGTTTCACTTCGGGTAAATATCCTTTGGGTTTGGGATTTTCGACATATTGACATCCGCAATTCTTACATCGGTAAGATTGTTTTCCACGACGGAAACCATTTTTCTTTCTCTGAGAAGATTTGCATTGAGGACAGTGCATGGTCAAATTGCTTGAATCAACCGTTTTATTTTAAGCTTTTTAGCATTATGCATTCACCAACGCCGATATTTTATGATTGCGATCGCGTTGTTGTCTTACTTTTTTTAGTTTCTTTTTTTCATGCAATTCTACACAAACACTAGGAAAATATCAAGCTAAAAAGGTAGTAATGTGTAGCTAATAATTAACTAAACAAAGTATAGTGGCAGTTATTTAACTGTCATATACACCAAAATCGAAACTGTCCTTATCTTAAATTTTACTTTTGCCAGCTGCTGTAAATTTAATAATTATAAAGGATTGATTTAATAAATAATTATGCAGTCAGCTTATATAAATGCTATAGGCAAGTTTTTACCTGGGAAATCAATTAGTAATAATGAAATAGAAGCTTATCTGGGTAGAGTTCAACAGAAGCCATCTAAAGTTAAAAATCGTATTCTTAAAAGTAACGGAATTCAGCAGCGATACTATGCTTTAAATTCATCACAGAAAACAACTTATCGTAATAGTGAGTTGGCTGCTAATGCGATAAACGATGTATTAAGCAATTCAAATGTAGAGGAAACCGAGTTAGATTTGCTTGCATGCGCTACTACTTGGTCAGATTTACTTGTGCCAGGATTCGGTAACTTAGTATTAAGGGAGCTTCCAGAGTTTCCACCTTTAGAAACAACTTCTCACCAGGGGGTTTGCTGTGCAGGAATAGCAGCTCTAAATTATGCAGTTTCCCAGATTCAATTAGGTAAAAAAAATAATGCGATCGCCGTTAGTTCAGAGTTAGCATCACGGTTATTTATTAATACTAAATTTGAAGCTCAAACTGAAATAAAACAAGGGCAAAAGTTAAATTTTGATACTGAATTTTTGCGCTGGATGCTATCAGATGGTGCAGGGGCTTGTCTGATCCAAACTCAACCTAATCTTCAAGGAATTAGCTTGAGGGTCGATTGGATTGAAAGCGTTTCTTATAGTAATGCTTACCCTTTGTGCATGTACGCGGGTGCTAGGGATGATTCAGGTAAACCAAGCTGGATGGACTATCCAGACTATAGTGCTGCGATCGCAGATGGCGCAATTAACCTGCGTCAAAATATTCGCTTGTTAGAAGAGGTAATTAAGCTGGGGGTAAGGGGATGGCTCAAGCTAATTGAAACGGGAAAAATTAATCCCGAAGAAGTAGATTGGTTTTTATGCCATTATTCTTCTCACTTTTTTCGTCATCAAATTATCGATCTTCTAGAACAAGCTGGAGCGATGATTTCTGAATCAAAATGGTTTACCAACCTCTACACCAAGGGAAATACGGGATGTGCTTCGATTTATCTGATGCTAGAAGAATTGTTCAATTCGGGTAAATTGCAGCCAGGAGAAAAGATCTGCTGTTTTGTACCCGAAAGTGGTGGCTTTACTACAGCATATATGATGCTAACAGTAGTAGAAGGCGATCGCATCGAAGATAATATATCTATATCTGGTTTTAATAGGCTACCTAACAAACAAAATTTAGCTGCACCTCAATCTCCCTTAGATAGTTCAAAAATTAATAATTCTCCTGTCTCCGCTAAACTACTACGGGAATTAATGATTGTTTGGTCAGATTTTGAGCTGAAGTTACGCACCGTAGCAATCGTCAGTAAACTACAGCGAGGCGATTTTACTAAATCCGATTATCTGGCTTTACTCCGCAATCTTCGTCCCCAGGTAGTTGAAGGAGCAAGATGGATTACCCGCGCTGCTTCCAACATGACTGATTTTGAATTGCGATCGCTCTTTATTACTCATGCTCAAGATGAACACCGAGATTTTCGGATGTTAGAGCATAATTATGTCTCAGTAGGGGGAAGTCTAAAAGATATTACTCAAGCAGCTAAAAATATCGGTTCTGAGGCTCTATCAGCATTTATTTTTCACCAAGCATCACAAGCCAACCCTGTAGATCTAATCGGCAGTATTTTCATTATTGAAGGATTGGGCAATCAACTGGCTGCTAAGTGGGCAAATCAGATCAAGCGCACCTTAAATTTGAGGAAGGAACAGGTTTCTTTTCTGGCTTACCACGGTGTTAATGATCAATCACATTTAGAAAAACTAGAAACAATGCTGAATGCCGACTGGATGAGCTCAGAAATTAGTAATCGCATTGTCAAAACCGCCCAAGTAACTGCCCGTCTATACCTTTTGCAGTTAGAAGAAATTCAATAATGTTTAAATATTCCTTATCTCCCCATAATCCTTTAGACCCTAATACTTGGGACGTGGTTTATTTAGATAATGCTATTCCTATGGATGCCACTGCTAAGGCATATATGGTCAAGGATCTAAATAATTGGACTCGTAATTATTTCCTGATTCCGATTAAGCTAATTGCCAATTTACTGCTGGCACTAATTATGACCCTCAAGCGACTATTGCCCTTTCAGTTCAAAGCTTACGGCTTGATGCACCATAGCGCAGCCTGGTTTCTCAATAATTTTGTTTCTCCCGAAGCCTGCTATCTAATCGTGCGTCATCTAAGTTTAGGATCAAATATTGTCAATTTCCTGATTGATAATGGGCCAGATCCTCGGATCGCAAAATCTCAGCTTTATCCTCGTACCGTTGCCGACTTAGCTAACAATGCTTTTCTCGAACACGATCTAATTTTATATAATTTTGTTTGTGATTACCATCAGGCTGAACAAGCCAATCCTGACTGGCTACAAAAAATCGACAAAGATAATTTAAACTTTGACAGTCTTCAGGCAATCGAGATCGAGATTAATTTTACCAAACGTCGCTGGATGAGGATTCTCGATTTAGAATCGGCGATCGAACTCTTCAAAATCTTTTATTCCCTCTGTCTCACTAGTGATGAATTTGCCAGAGCAGTACTATCTTTGCAGTTTGATGAAAGTTTTGGCATCTATTTCAGCAAAATAACCGATGATTACGACTGGAATCACGTTATTACTAATCGTCATCCTCTGTTACCTAATAGTCCATTTAATGCCAGCCGAGATCTAATGCTTCATGGCATTGTAACTGAGTATCTGCATAAGTATCTAGAGCTTAAATTTAGACTCAATAAAACGGCTGGGCAGTAGTTATTAGTTATTAGTAGTTAGTAGTTAGTCGTTCAAAACGGCGCGATTGCGCCATCGTGAGGGGCTGACACCTGGCTTTAAGCCAGGTGCTTGTATGTCCCGTTCCCGAAGGGGACGCTTGAAAGCTTCGCTCATCACGTGTCTTAAACCATGCTTGTCCGTGCAGTGGGGTATTATAGTCGTACAAAGTTATGTTAGGACAAGTCTATTGAACTGTTCCTAGGTAATAGGTAATAGGCAATCGTGACAAGTTAAGGCTCTACGTTGTTTGTCAATCGGTTTTTAGCTTTTAGCTTTTAGCCCTTAGCATGCACGCTTTTTAGACATTTCAACGTCGATCTTCTTTTTGGAAGCGATGCCTACGGTGCGGCTCACGCGATCGCTTTCAAGTCAATTTTTAACTATATATAGCAATCCTATTTAATTTGTGAACTTAACTTATCGTCAGAAGGCAGAGGCGCGACGTGCAGAGGGCATAAAGGGCTGGTTCCCCATGTAGTTAAACTAATCGTTTTTTCATGAATGATCCCAGACTGCTATATATGGAATATAATTGAAATATAAGCGATCAGCTTAGAGGAGTGCGCGGAGCGCAATCGCACTTTGAACTAAGCTATTAAAAATCTTTGAAGGCTAAAAGCTAAGAGCTAAAAGCAAACTACAGGAGCAAAAAGCCATTGTCTTGTAGCTCGTCAATACTTTCTTGAAACGCTTGTATAATCGAGTTAATATCTTCATCGGAATGAGCAGTGGATAAAAAACCACCGCCCTCTCCCCTATGTAAAATACCGCGCTCGAAAAGGTTGTCGCGTAGGAGC
Organism: Cyanobacteria bacterium P01_A01_bin.83; assembly: GCA_039030815.1. GTDB lineage: Bacteria > Cyanobacteriota > Cyanobacteriia > Cyanobacteriales > Xenococcaceae > Waterburya. Next base: position 5,010 of record JBCCDL010000344.1, read on the forward strand.
CCCCAATCCATCATCAAGCTTTGGTAAACAGCGCCATCTTCCGTCGTCAGTACAGGTCCGAAGAAAGAGCCAAAATTCCCCATTTTGAGGGGTAATTTATGAGCTGCCAAAAAAGTATTCAATTTGGCAACAAATTGAGATGTTTTTTGATTTAATTGTTCCTGAAGACTCGGTCCGCGCTCTTTTAAATGCTTTAATACTGCTCGACTAGCGGCGATTGCCAGAGGATGTTTGCAGTGAGTCCCAGCAAAGAAGGTTGCTTCTACTTGAGGAGTAGAATCATCGCCATAGCTCCACATTCCTCCATCAATATGATCGAGGTAAGCTTTTTTGCCAGCAATAATGCCAATGGGCATGCCGCCACCGACTACTTTGCCATAAGTAGCAATATCTGCTTCAACACCATACCAAGCCTGGGCTCCTCCTTGATGAAGGCGGAAACCAGTAACCATTTCATCAAAAATCAGGGCGATTCCTGATTTTTGAGTTAGTTTTCTGAGTTGATGGATAAATTCTCGTGGCTGGATATCAGGTCTGTTAGTTTGCATTGGCTCTACCAACACCGCAGCTATCTTGCCCCTATTGGCTTTAATAATATTGAGAGCTTGTGGACTACCATACTCTAACATTAGAACATTTTTAGTAACCGAATAGGGAATACCACGAGATCCTGGCAATGCCCAGGAATTAATCCGAGAAGTAAGGATAGATCCTCCTAGTTTTTCCAGTGACTTAGGTAACTTAAAACCGAGAGAGTATGCTAAAACCCCATCTGCATGACCGTGATAGGAATTAGTAAAGATCGCAATTTTTTTACGCTTGGTGTGGGAGCGAGCTAACCGAATTGCTGTCATCACCGCTTCAGTCCCAGTATTGCTAAAAGCAACCCTTTCCATTCCTGTCAGTTCGCTAATCAACTCGGCAACTTCACCCACATATTCCGACTGTGGACCTAAAGGAAATCCTTTTTCCAGTTGTTCCTGAATTGCTTCTTTGATCAAGGGTGAATTATGACCCAAAAGATTACTGCCAAAACCCATGATGATATCGATATATTCGTTGCCATCAAGATCCCAAACTTTCGAGCCTTGAGCTTTTTCAGCAACATTTAGATAACACATTTCTTTGGTAGAAGCGTCAAAGAATTCTGAGACTCTGGGATCTGCTAATACCGAACGATAAGCTTGAGTCATTTGTTTAGAAGATTTGGTGCGCTTAGTATAGCGATCGCTAAAAGCTTGTAGATATTTCTGTCTTAGTTCGTCGTTGATTTTCTTATTAGAAGAAGAAGGTTTGGTATTAGTAAGCATGATTTAGCTGGTTATTTGTCTCTGTTTTTTTTAGTTTTTTATGGTTAACTGACAGCAGGTTTACGAGCTACAAAACAGGCTGCATATTGAGCTTCTTGCGCCTTGGCTAATTTGCCCATGGAGTTATAAATCTTAATCTCAGTAAATCCTATTGATTCTAAAGCTGACTGAATTTCTGTTTTGGCATAAGGCTTGACTGCAAAATTTATCTTTGATGATTGCCAGTCTTTTTCTATTAGCTTTAATAATGCCGAAGGTTTAATATAGCGTAGGACTTTATTGTAAA
>JBCCDL010000345.1:0-6603 GCA_039030815.1 Cyanobacteria bacterium P01_A01_bin.83
ACCACTCCGCGCAGCTGTCGTCGGCTGGAGGGGTAAACCGGGCGTAGCGAGTAATGGCCCTGAGAGCGGCTGCGATTTCGGTGTCGGATAGTCGCGCTTGAAGAGACCAGTGGTGAACGAGTTCGGCCGTCGAGATGACGACAATCCCGTCTTCTTTGGCGATCCGCCGGGCCTTCTTGTCGTCGGAGGCCAGTCGCCAGCCCCGCACTTGGGCGATGGCAAGGCTACTCGCTTCGCCGTCGTCCAGCTCCCTGGCGTAGGCGACCATCAGCTCAAACTCGTTTCTTAAAAATAGAAGATGCTAGTTTGTACGAAGATACTTTTGAAAGTTGAGGATATTGGAATATTTCTCCTCCATTACCGAATTCACTCTCAATAATTGATGTCCATTGACTATCTTGATGTGAGTATTGAAAATTTGCATAAACAGGAGAATATCCAAACTCTTGGCTACCACAATTATAGTCCAAAGTATCTTCTTCAAAATCTTGTACTGTTTGTGGAAATTCATCTGCAGTAATTTGACTATCAAATTTTGTTTCTGTATTTTCTCTGCCATAAATATATACACTACTACCTTTTTTTGTCGTACCATTGTTATTAATTGTATATAAAATGTTGGCACCTGTATGAGGATGGTATTTCCATGAAATTAATAATTGGTTTCCTGTCTCTTCTCTAAATTTTTTCAGGCTTTCTATAATGGGATTGTCTATGTAAACAATTGGTGTTTGTTCGATTCCAAGAATAGTTGTCAATTTTTTAGGTAATAGAGGTTCCAAGAATGATAGTACAGGATATTCGTTTAGTCCTGTTAAATGTCGGCATGATATAACTTTGTCCGTGGAATAATCATTTTGAAAGCTACTAACCGATAAACCTTTAAATCCCTCATCAAAACCTTTTTTTATATAAGTTTGAATATGTTGATGTAATACTTCAACTATTGTTTCTAATTTTCTTCCTTGATAAGTGAAATTTTCAACTTTTAGTTGAACATCTCGTGCTTTAGCAATACTTATATTATTATTTCCTTGTTGTATATTATTACTATTACCATTAATAAATATGATATCCCGTAGCGGACTCAATGTTTCTTCAAAATTAATTGCTGTATATAATTTAGCGAGGTCTTCCTTATTATGGGTCTTAGCTAAAATGCGTTCAAATATCTCTTGAATTTCTAAAAAAGATGTCATGTTAATAGTTTTCAGGCGTACAATAATAGGCTTGTATTAATTAGTTTTTTCCAAAACTTACATCTCTAGCTTTTTTAATAATTACGTTGTGGTTGCCTTTCTGCACTGAATTATCATCACCGGAAGTAATAATACTATCATTAATATCTCTTCCCGCAGTATTACTGCGACTTCCCGATACATTCACGCCTTGATTTGGTACTGCTGTCACTTTATCTTCTGTTGCACCTTCCCCATCAACTGAGATTCCTTTGCCACCTAATAACAAGCTAACAGCAAAGTCTTCTGTAACTGTGTCAAAAAATGGTTTTTGTTCAACCTTGTACATTGCCTGGGCGGTTTCTGGTACACATTTAGCCAAGTGATTCATCAGATTTGAAACTTTTACAGTAGTATCACCCGGTCGATTTGCCGCACCTTTCAATGCTTCAATAAGGTGGTGAGTATAAATGCTAAGTGAGTTATCTTTAAGTATCCAAGATTTTTGTTGTCCACGAGATGAAGTAAAAACCGCTCTTCCTTCTCCCTGCTTCAAACTATCTAATACACTTTCGGGTGGAAAGGTTTGCATCAAACTCTGAGGCAATTTAATGTGTATATTTTCGTCATCTTTAGCAGTTGCCATTCCTTCCCCATGACAACAATCAATTAATACTAGTAATCGTTTAGATTTAATTTGCTGTAATGCTTCAGTAAAATTCTGGGCAGAAAACGCTGAATTAGGAATATCAAACGGCTCAATATCATGTTGAATTAAGTAGTATTGACCAGTGGACTGGTCAAGCCAACCATGTCCAGAGTAATAAACTATAACTGTTGCTTCTGGATCATTAGCTGCTTGCGCTTTTAGCCATCCCAAACCATTTACAATTGCGCTACGAGTCGCCGTGCTATCGTACAATAATCGAATGTTGTTGTCGCTGTTAGGATAAGCGCAAATATTAGGATTTGTAAGAACAGACTTGATAGCTTGAGTATCTTTGACAGTTACGGGTAGTGACCATCTTGGGTATGCGGATTCGCCAACTCCAATAAGCAAAGCATAACCATTATTAAAGGTTTGATTCATTTGATTATCATCCACAATATTTATAGTTTGAGATTATCAACTTCATCTTTTAACTTCTTATAATCTTCTTTTAAGGCTTCATAGGCCTCCTGCAAAGTTTCTAACTCTGCTTTATATTTAGCTAATTTCTCGGTAATAGTAGCTTTTGTTTGTTTTAATTCCTGGTTTTCTTTTTTTAGTCCTTCGGCAATCTCTCGCCATGAATCTGCAACACCTTCGTACATTGCTACTTCTTCGGGTGTTATTGTTCTTTTCACTCTTGCTACTAGTAAATTCCAAAGCTGATTAATCATATCTGGTAAAATTATTTACTCATACAGTCAAAAGTGTAAAAATAGACCTACAGACTCATTACTTTTATCCCTGATTGAGTGGTTATTTGGTGTTTATTGGCTATTTTATTACTGTTTGTTTTACCATATTTTGGAGCGACTGCACTGATTTTAGGGCTGATTTTTAGCGGTGGTATGACATACATTAAACACTGGGGACAATCAAAGTTATGCATGATAAAATCAACTCTTCATTCTATTGAGTGCCTCAAACTTGTCCATTAATGAGCTTTTTAGGTGACATTTTGACTCTACTGCACTCTGGCTCAATTTACATAAAATCAATGGTTTGGCGAAATTGCTTAATATAAATTTATAATGTGCCCATTTTGCTGGTATTGGTTTATCTCTCTAAACCGAATGGCACTAAGAAAAGCTACAAGCTATGCTGAATAAGAACTATAGCTTTTAAAGCAATTTAACAATGGAAGGATAGCTCAGGAAGTTGTTTTTGATGCCATATTCTCACTCATAATCGTAAGGGAGCAACACAATGAAGGTGAAAACCAGTGCGTTACGCCCTTCGGGCGATTAGCTCCGCTAATCGCCAACAAGTAATTAGTATGACGCTTCGAGAGTGTTGCCAGAAAAAGCGGCGCAACTGGGGAACCGCTGCGCTGATTTGGCGGTACCAGGTAGGGGCATACAGATTCTACGTTAGTGCCGACAAATAGTCGTGCCCCCACCTGGCACTCCGCTGTCGCCGCCAAATCTTCCCCAGTTGCTGAATCACTCGTGGGGCAACAAAAATTCGTTGTAGGTAGAAAAAGCTTACTCGTTCATGAAATACTTTACTTGAAACAAGTAAGCAAATCTAACTACTAATACTGTGACATTAAGAGTACAAATCTAAGCGGATAAATTTAATCAATGTTTGGGATTGCCTTTTAAAGAATTGTTGCCATCTTCGGTAATTGAACAAGCCATTGGAGAATTAAAAATAAAATATAAGAAGCGATTATTTGACCCATTGATAACATTATGGGGGTTTTTATCTCAAGTTTTGGATACTGATAAAAGTTGCCATAATGCCGTGAGTAAAATAATTGCTTATTTAACAGGAGAAGGAGTAGAAATTCCTTCAACTGATACAAGTGCCTACTGCCCCCCGCGCGGTCAAGATTACCAGAAAAACTACTAGAAAAACTTTTTAGTCAGGCAGGGCAAAATTTAGAAGAGAAAGTAACAACACAACATTTATGGTGTGGTCGCAATGTAAAAGTGATAGATGGTTCAACTGTTTCTATGCCTGATACCGTGGAGAACCAAAAAGAATACCCTCAACCAAAAACTCAAAAAGCTGGATGTGGATTTCCAATTGCTAAAATTGGTGTGATTTTTAGTTTAGCGACGGGAGCCGCTGTTGCTTTAGTTATCGATGTTTTGAATACTCATGATATTCAATTGGCTAGACGATTATATCAGTTTCTTAATCCTTACGATATTCTTTTAGGAGATAGAGCTTTTTGCGCTTATGCTGATTTATTTATGATTAAAAAACTTGATTGTGATGCAGTATTTCGCAAACATCAAGCTCGAAAAACATCTATGCACAAAGGTAAAATTGTTGTAGATTCTGACAAATTGGTCACTTGGTATAAACCAAAAAGATGTCCCAAAGGACTGAGTAAAGATGAGTTTGATGCTTTACCTCAAACCATAACTGTGCGAGAAATTTACTACTACATAATAATTCCTGGTTTCCGTACTCAACGAGTTAGTTTAATAACTACTTTAATAGATACAAAAACTTATCCTAGTTTAGAGATTGTTAGGCTTTATGATAAACGTTGGGATGTTGAATTAGATTTAAAACATCTCAAAACTACTTTGGGCATGGATATTTTACGGTGTAAAACTCCCTCAATGGTACGCAAGGAAATTTATGTTTATTTGTTGGCTTATAATCTACTTCGTAGTTTGATGTGGTCGGCAGGCAAAACTTACGGCACTCCTCCATTACGTTTGTCTTTGCAAGGTACTCGCCATCATCTAAATAATTTTATTCCTCAATTGTTAACCAATCAATCTAAAAAACGTCTTCATATTTATTCCACTTTACTTAAAGTTATTGCTCACAAAGCTGTTCCAGAACGCCCAGCCCGTAGTGAAGCACGAGTCCGTAAACGCCGTCCTAAAGCTTACCCCTTAATGACAAAACCACGGCATGAATTAAATAAGCAATTACAAACTGCTTAAGCTACAAGGGTTCTAGCTTTTCTTAGTGCCATTCCTCTCTAAACCGTTATTCTTATTCTGTTTTTGGATTCCTAATTGATATTTACGCAAATATTGTTGAAGCATGTTAATGCGTTCGATATGCTCTTCATTCAACAATGATGATGAATAGAAACCCCACGCAATGGGCTTTTTCATACATAACTAAGAAACCGCTTCTTAATTCTTGCTTACTTTACAAATTGTGATGAACTTTTATGTAATAACTTCAGGTTAACTTCTCTTTGTTCTCTGCCAATCCTCCTCGACCTAACTCAATGCCAAATCCAACATACCAACTGATTCGCTCCTGGTGGGCACGGAGCATATAACCTCAATCTATTCATATCTATGCCCTCCCAGTCGCGACCGCTACGCAGAGGCGTTGGGTTTAAGGCATTTATGAGAGGCTATAATTCGGTCTAATTTTTGATTAAACTCGTCAGGGGTTAATTTACAAACGGGTTCCCGTTGGGGATGGATTTTAAGAATATTTGCTGCATCTGTACCAACTGGTGGAGCAATTACCCATGTAGGGACATCTAGTTCCATAATCTTGGCATACATTAAACGAGCATAGTCCTCCATTCCCCCGATATCTTGAGCATGGTCAGCAAATATTAGCAGTGCTGAATCAGCACCACATTTAGGACAGGGGATTAGTTTACTGGGGATTGTTTCTATTGGTGTAGAAGATTGGTATGTAGGTGTAAGGTCTTCTTTATTTATTGGTTGTGCTTTGTTTTCTAGTGCTGCTTCTAGTTGTCTAGAAATCTCCATTCCAATGGGTTCAAAGATAGCAGCACGTTTAGCTGTCATTGGGTCATTTGAGTCACCTATGACTTCACAAACAATTTTAGTTTGTCCGTTAGTGAATTCTTGAAGGAGAATGCGACCTAGAGAACCAAGTTTTGTATGACGAAAATTAAAGGCGAAGCCATTGGATAGTTGTTCTTTTTGATATGAAATTGAGGGTGGAAGATTGAACACGCGTTGTTGATAGAGATTAGTTTCTATCTAGGCTAAGTCTTATCGTTAGATAAATGTAATTGGCTTATTTTTTTTTAACGAAGAAAAGAATATATCAATCATGATTCTGGTGATGCACTTTGAGCCAGATGTAGTTTCCTCAACTGTTTTTACTTCTTGCGTTTTTGTTTCGGAGCAAGGTTAAAGTATTCTTCTATTCTTTGTACTTTTGTATATATGTTTTCTACTTGGTTTTGGGTTCTCTCAATCTGTGTTTGAGTATAGTAATTTAAATTGACTGGATGTCCGCGAAAGACTAAATGAGTAAAGCCTAGAAGCGCCAACATAAAGAAAATTAGAGTGAATGAACCTATAAACGTCAGGGTACATATATCTGCTCTACAAATCCAGTTCAAAGTCTCCTGTATGATTTCTTCTATTCCTTTGACGCTGCCTTTGTGCATCTGCTGCATCAGCAATTTCTGATTCTGCAATGCTTTCTCTATCTGGTCGTGCATCGTCAACAGTTCCCTGCTCCTGGAGTTGGTGGAAATCTCTTTCTTGAGTTCTCTCATCTGGTATTGGTTCAACTCTACGTTCGGGATTTGATTGTTCGAGAGATGTTGACTCAAGTTCATTAACTGCTCTTTCAGGGTCGGTATTTCCTCTAGGACGGTTTTCAAGTTCGGTGAGGCTTTGCTCAAGATGCTCAATTGCTTTAATTGCTGCTGTGATGTTAAGTCTAGTGCGTTCAATGCTGTTCCAAGCCTGTTGCAAGATTGAGCTAGATTGTTGATGGTTTCGCTCTGGTCTGCCG
>JBCCDL010000346.1:0-6602 GCA_039030815.1 Cyanobacteria bacterium P01_A01_bin.83
AGTTTCCCTTTTTGATACCAAGGGGTTTCATCTATGGGTCGTATTTGCGAGACTTGCAGTTGTGCTAATAATTCTTCTACTACTGGTTCACAGGCTATCCCTGCTTCTCTAATACAACGGTCAATTGTGCCGATACTGAGTTTTATACCTAACCAATCAGTTAGAAATTCCCGTATTTTAGTTCTGCTTAATCGATAACGAACTCCCAGACTGGCAATTAAAGAGGCTAAATTACTTCCTACTAAGACATATTCACTTAGTTTCAAATCACGAGTGCGACCTTTTACAGTAGACGTAATTCCTACTCCTGGTTGTGATTTTGATTGGTGTCCACAGCTACAGCTAGCTTGATAATAATGGTGTAACTGACAGACTATCCTCAATCCCCCCTCGGTTTTTTCTAATTCGAGGACTTGATGTCCCATATAAGGTTTTGAATTATTGACCAGCTTGGTTTGATTGCAGGCATTACACTCGCTAGGGTAATGAGGAATTATTTCATCTATCTTTAGTATTTGACTACGCCCAAATCCCTTTGCACCTTTCTGCCTTCCTGCTTTTCTTTTTGCTGAGGATTCTGGTTTTTGTTTCCTTTTAAGGTTACTTTGTTGAGCTGCTAAATGGGCTTTTTGCTCTTTTTTAAAGGGATTATCACTCGATGGCGGTTGTGAGCTATTGTCTGAATCTGAGTTGATTTTCTCCCATTGCTCTACTGCTAGAAGATGAAGATTATCTGCTACTTCCACCAATCTCTCCTTTGATAAGGATTGGAAGTAACCCCGATTCATTTGAGTCAAGTCTTCTTTGCTGAGTCTAGCCATAATTCATAGCTTACAGCAATTTGCTACGCTCAAAATTATTTGGTTTAATTTGCTCTTTTTTTTGGGGGGGGAGTGAACGGTTACCTTCGTTGAGGCTGGAGAATTTCGCCCGCTTCTTTAAAATTAGGTGGTGCGATCGCTTTATACTAAAAGCTAATAAGTCTCTAAATAGTTCAATAGCCAATTGGCAGCAGTAGCACGGCGGGTTTGTCTAGGTCCAAATTCTCCTAGTTTGTACCCTTTAAAACCCAATTTCTCTTTGAGTAACTGTTTGTTTTCTTTAGGAATCGAACGGGTTAATTTTACTGTAGGTGGACGATTGGCAATAAAGTCTGGTGGTTCGGGATACTTTTCTCCCCAGTCTTCAATAGTCTCACTATTATTCCAGGTTTGATTCGCCTCATCGTAACTATAGCCGAGATAATGCCAGATTAGTTGATTGACAGTTGCATCATCGATTGATTCATTAAGAATTGCCCAAATTGTATCGGTATTTAATGGTGGCAGGTTATCAAACATAAATAATATCAGATCAGAACTAAGCTAACTTTAGAATAAACCCAGGCAAGATATTTTCTCCAGAGAGTTGAGTTGGCAGTGGCATAATTACTAACTCTTCTTTACTCACATCTTACACTAGTGCAAATATACTTAAATTATTAATTATTAATTGTTAATTGTTAATTGTTAATTATTCAGTCACACACCCTCAGCTAAAGCAGAGGGCTTGCTCAAAACTGAAAGCCAATCGGCGAAGGCAATTAAACGAGTGTCTAGGCAAGACGATTAAAATCGCCAACTGAATTAACTGGTTGTGGCAAACCAAAGTACGAATAGGACACCTCCCTCATCTTATTCCTCTACGTTAGTCAGTGCCGAAGGGAAGTAAACAATTAGCTCTTATAGGCAAATGCAAAATTCATTACCGCGTGACGCGAATGCGTCACCAGTCGCCCGGGGACGACGATCTAGGCGCGTGCCTTGCGTAGATTACAATCAAGTTCCGCTAATGCCAACCACTCCAAAAAGAGCAGCTTCTTGGATAAAATCAGGCAAAGCTACTCCTTTCTGGAAAAAAGGAATTTTTTGTGTTCGACTTAACCAAGAGCCAAGTGCCAGGAACTATCAAGATATCGCTTGCGGTATTGACCCAGGTTCAAAAAGAGAGGGGTTTACGATAAAAAGCTCTAAACATCACTACCTAAACATCCAGTCGGTAGCAGTTGACTGGGTAAAAAAGCACGTCAAGACTAGGCGTGAAATGCGTCGGTCTAGACGCTACCGCAAAACACCCTGTCGCCAGCCAAGATGGAACAGGCTAGCTAACAAAATCAGACTTGCTCCTAGTACTAAAGCACGTTGGCAATGGAAGTTACGCATAGCCAGTTGGCTGTCTAAAATCTACCCAATTACAGTTTTTGTTGTAGAAGACATTAAAGTTAGAACTTGGGGTGGTAAGTGGGGTAAAACCTTTTCGCCTATTCAAGTAGGCAAGGATTGGTTTTACTCTCAATTAGAGAAAATAGCTCCTGTTGAGCTACTTCAAGGTTACGAAACAGCAGAGTTAAGAAATCAATTAGGACTAAAGAAGTCTAAAGACAAAATGGCAGAAAAGTTTTCTGCTCATTGTGTTGATTCTTTTACTTTGGCTTATTCTGCTGTTGGAGGTAAAGCTAATCCTGAGAACACAGACTTGTTAATAGTTACTCCCTTAAGGTTTCATCGCCGTCAACTACATCGTTTAGAACACGCTCCAGGTCATATTCGATCTCGTTACGGAGGTACGAGAGCGGCTGGATTTAAACGAGGTTCGAGAGTTTTACACCCTAAATGGGGATTGACTTACGTAGGTGGAGAGATGGTCAAACCAACCAAGAAAGAACCAACTCGCAAGGTGATTAGTCTTCACTCAGTTGAGACTGGAAAGCGAGTAACACAGTCTGCTAAACCACAAGATATTAGATTTTTAACTTACAACACATGGAGGACGAAGTGGGCTGGGTATTGAACACAAGAGATACTAAGGGTTAAAACCCTTCGAGTCACTGTTCCTCCACTCTTTCAAAAGAGTGGTTTCCCAGCTCCCGTATTATTTCGATGAATAAACCATCTCCATGGCGGATTACCATAGTGTTGCTAATTGGTATCATTGGAGTCTCTTTAGCGGCAATTTGGATTCGTTTGGCAATAGATGCCGTCGTTGTCGATAACAAAGTTGGTTTTAGCCTGTTTATAGCCGCATCTCGGTTAATAATAGCGGCAGTGATCATTTTGCCAACTAGAAAGAATCTCCAATTATCTCAGATACAATCAGGCAAATCTTCTTCTGGGGTCTATTATGCGATCGCCGCAGGAATCTGTCTAGCAGCGCATTTTGCTACCTGGACTACCTCATTGGCTTTTACTTCCATTGCGGCTTCTACAGTCTTAGTGACGACTAACCCAATCTGGGTAGGATTGTTTTCTTGGTGGTGGTACCGAGAAAAGCTCAATTATAGAGGTGTGGTAGCGATCTTGATGGCATTAGCTGGCGGGATAATAATTGCTTTAGCTAACGGTAATGGAGATGTTAGCTATGCTAATCCAATACTGGGTAATAGTTTGGCTTTGATTGGTGCCATCATGTCTAGTTTGTATATTATTTTTGGTTCCCAGGCACAGCGGCGAGGATTGAATACAGGTAACTACGTTGCGATCGCTTATTCCACTGCCGCGATCTGTTTGTTGCCCCTGCCTTTATTCTATGGCACGAGCTATCTCGGTTATCCGATTTTAGTATATGTCTATGTCTTCTTGATGGCAATCATGTCTCAGGTTATAGGACATACAAGTCTCAACTGGTCAGTACGTTGGATATCCGCCACTTTAGTCAGCCTAAGTTTGTTGTTGGAACCCGTCGTAGCAAGCTTTTTGGGGGTGATTATTTTCGATGAGATTCCTTCACAGAACGTGTTATTAGGAAGTGTAATTATTTTAGGTGCGATCGCCTTATTCTTAAACAGTGAACATTGAACAATCAACAATCAACAATCAACAATCAACAATCAACAATCAACAATCAACAATCAACAGAAATTATAGTCATATCGTTGTACTTTTTATTTAATACAGATAAATTACAGCTAAAGGAACTAATGACTAATGGCTAGTGGCGGGACAAAGCCCTTTATTCGGATTTAGATTCCTCCAGGTAAGAACACCAGTCACTCCAACCACCAGGATATAATTTGGTATTTTTAATACCTGCAATTGCCAAAGAGAATAAGTTGACACAAGCGGTTACTCCAGAACCACAATAGACAATTATTTCTGCTGCTGGCTGCATATCCTGCCACAAATTCTGCTGACGAGATAAAGGTTGAAGATAGCCCGATTCATTACTAACCTGTTTCCAAGGAGAATTAACCGCACCTGCAATGCTCCCTGGGATGGGATCTATCGGTTCTCTTAATCCCAAATAGCGATCGCGATCTCTAGAGTCAATTACAATTACATTATCGCTATCTTGAGCCGATTTCACCGTATTGATATCGACGATTCCAGCTAAATTTGGTTGTGGAGAAAAACTGCCTGATTTTGCTTCTGGGATAGAGTTATCTACTGGATACTTGTGTTTGATCCAGTCATGCCAACCTCCATCTAGTAATACAACCTTGTTGTGACCTAAATGGAGCAACATCCACCATAAACGTGCGGCAAAGGCAAAGCGGGAATCATCATAAGCAACAACTAGAGTTTCATTTTTTACTATTCCCATCTGAGCCAGTTTTTGGGCAAATACTTTACTATCTGGCAAAGGATGTCTTCCGCCATGAGATTGGATCTCTCCAGACAAATCCTGGTTTAAGTCTAGATAGTATGCCCCCCGAATATGACCTTGTTGATAAGATTCTCTTCCCCAACTAGGTTCGGCTAACTTAAAGCGACAATCTACTATAACCACCTGGGGATTATCTAACTGCTGATTTAACCATTCACTATCAACCAGATATTCTGTTCGTTTCATGATTTAGTTTTAAATACGCTTGATATGAATTAGCTTCGTTGAAAATTTACTATTATTTAGCCTTTAGCCTTTAGCTTTTAGCTTTTAGCTTTTAGCTTCTTACGACACTTGCTCTCGACGGAAACCGCCAAGACCGCAGTGTCGCGCTTTTAGCTTTTTTAATAGAGAAGTCTAACTAGAGGTTTTAAATAGGTTTTGTGATTCTCTTCCCTCAAGCATAATTCCAGAATAGTGAGATGATCGAGTACGGGACTGATTATCTTTGGTGGGCAATAATAGTCGATTTTTATGTAAAGCAATAAAGTTGATTTTTTTGCCCACCCTACGACTGATTATTATTGCCTCATTCCTTATCCCTTATCCCTTATCCCTTATCCCTTATCCCTTATAAGTGACTGACACCAAACAAAACAATTTTCTAGATTTGACTTCAAATTCCACAAGGGATAATTTCAAATCAACACCATTACTGAACGAGTTACTTAAATCTGCTCAACGTTCTCATGCCGCTTTTTATGCACCAGGACATAAACGAGGTCGAGGTGCAAGTCAGCTACTTAAAGATTTAATAGAGAAAGCAGCTTTAACAGCAGATTTACCCGAGTTACCAGAATTAGATAACCTATTTGCTCCAGAAGGAGTAATCAAAGAAGCACAACAGCTAGCGGCTCAAACCTTTGGTGCCGAACAAACTTGGTTTTTAGTTAATGGTTCAACCTGTGGCATTATGGCGGCAATTTTAGCTACCTGCAATCGGGGAGATAAAATTATTTTACCGCGTAATATTCATCAATCTGCGATCGCAGGTTTAATTCATTCGGGGGCATTACCAATCTTTGTTAACCCTGAGTATGATCCTAGTTCAGGATTAGTCTACAACGTGACTCCAGAGGCTGTTAAACAGGCGTTAAGGGACAATCCCGATGCTAAAGCCGTCATGATGCTGCATCCTACTTATCAAGGGGTATGTAGCGATTTAGGAGCGATCGCCGATCTGACTCATCAATATCAAATTCCGTTATTGGTAGATGAAGCCCATGGCGCACATTTTGCTTTTCACCCTGACTTACCCCCTTCAGCAATGAGTCTGGGGGCGGATCTGACAGTGCAGTCTACCCATAAAACTTTAAGTGCGATGACTCAAGCTTCAATGCTGCATATTCAAGGAAATTTGGTTTGCAGACAAAAAATCAATAAAGCATTGGGGCTAGTTCAATCAACTAGTCCCAATTATCTGCTACTAGCTTCTTTAGACGCAGCCAGACAACAAATAGCGACGGTTGGCAGAGAATTAATGCAGCAAACTATCTCCTTGTCTAATCAAGCCTGTCAGCAAATCGCCCAAGTTCCCAAATTATCAGTTTTAGAACCACAGATACAGCCTGGCTTCAAGTATCTCGATCCCACTCGACTAACGATTAATATTTCGCAATTAGGAATTACAGGCTATCAAGCAGACGAAATATTACACGAACAACTAGGAGTTACTTGCGAACTACCGTTATTAAAACATTTAACCTTTATTATTTCCCTAGGCAATACTGTCCCAGATATTCAAAAACTTATTGCCGCTTGTCATACCCTGGCTAAAAACTGTAAATCCAGTGTAAGTGAATCTATATCTTCTTTCCTTGATCCTTTATCCTTAATCCTTTATCCTCCTCAAATCCCCCCCCGAGAAGCATATTTTGCAGAGACAGAAACGATACCCCTCAAAAAAGCAATCAATCATCTATGTGGAGAGTTAATTTGCCCTTACCCTCCAGGAATCCCAG
>JBCCDL010000347.1:0-6598 GCA_039030815.1 Cyanobacteria bacterium P01_A01_bin.83
AAGTTGTTTTAATTTTTTCATCTTGGTATGCGCGATCATATCTCTATTTATTCTTAACGCTTATATAGTGTTTTAAAAAGCAATAATACACTACATATAGTAGTTGACTAATAAGCAAGTTTCTTAACTTGTCACGATTGAAGTAACCTCTACATTTATATTGCGATCGCTCTATTAATTCTATTGAGATCTGTTGGAAAATTGATTACGATGAGAAGTATCTTTTTTTGCTTGATAATCGGGGCAGCTATCTTCACTGTATCCATAGGGGTGAAATGCGCAGACGAACTCAACACCTCCATAAACTCTACCGTGATAATGTTTACAGACTCGACAATTAGGCAAAATTGACTTTATATATGCTGCCTGATACATCTCATCTTCCTGTCGTTGCAACTTACTCATTTCTTTTATCCGAGTATAGAGCTAATATATTGAGCTAATTCGAGCAGGTTATTGTTATCTTCACAATAATCTTCTGCTTGTTGTTGTTTCATACCCAAGTCTTTAAGAAAGCCAACCATACTGTTATACATAATTGCTTCAGCTAAATCTTGTTCTTCACCCACAGCGTCGTGATATTGCAGGTATTCTTTACTCCTAAGTCCTAATTCACGATAGGTAAAACTGGCTAATAAGCGATTAAATTTAGTCAAGTCCATTCCTCAACTTTTTGTTTCCATTTTGACTATCTTATAGCCCTGCTTTTCCTATTCAAATAGCTGTTCAATTACTCTTAATTTGTAGAAGTATATTATGGCTGACATTTTGCACGTAAATTTTAATTTCTGTTTTATTCTTCTTCGCTACTCCATTGTTTTGATGCTTCTGCTGCTTTGAATTTTTGCTTTTTAACTGGTTTGGGCTTATTGGGAATTAACTTCAACTGCCTAGGTTCTGATTGCTTTTGCTCCCCACGGCGGCGTTGGGAGGTTCTTTCTTCGCTGGTGTTTTCGGTAACAACTTCGTACAAAATTGCCTGTTTATTACTAGTGTTTCCTTTACGGAGTACTCTACCCAATCTTTGAACATATTCTCTAGTCGAACCTGTACCAGAAAGGATAATCGCAATGCGAGCATCAGGTACATCGACTCCTTCGTTTAAAACATGGGAAGCAACTAGAGTTTTGTATTCTCCAGCTTTAAATCTGGTTAAAATATCGTGACGTTCTTTAACGGCAGTTTGATAAGTAATGGCAGGAATTAAAAACTGTTGGGAAATGCGATATACAGTAGCATTATCGTTAGTAAAAATTAAAATACGCTCTGCTTGATGTTTGGTAATTAAATCAATCAAAACGCGAATTTTAGCATCTGTCCCCAAAGCAATTTCTTTCGCCTCCCTATGAGCCAACATTGCTTTTCTTCCCTGGGGCGATCGCGCACTGGCTTGGACAAAAAGCTGCCATCCTTGGAGGCTACTCAAGGAGATATTGGACTCCCGCAGGAATTTATTTCTAGTAAAGATTGCTTGTTCATATTTAAGCTGTTCGGAGTCGGACAATTGGACTCGCATCTGAACTATCTTATGTTCGGCTAAGGCTCCCCCTGAAAGTTCTTCAGGGGTTTTACGATAGATAATTTTGCCAATTAGAGCATCCAGATAACGATGAGTCCCATCACTGCGTTCAGGAGTTGCGGTTAAACCTAAACGATAGGGCGCGATCGCATATTCGGCAATTACTTTAAAAAAGTCGGTTGGTAAGTGATGGCATTCGTCAAAGATTTGCAGGGCATAGCGATTCCCTAAGGTTTCCGCGTGAATTGCCGCGCTGTTATAGGTAGCGATTAAAATTGGCGTGCGATCGCGAGAACCACCACCCAACAAACCCACTTCTGTATTGGGAAAAGCCAATTCAATCTGAGCATACCACTGGTGCATCAGGTCTAAAGTTGGCACCACAATTAGAGTTGTCCGAGGTGTCGCCTCCATTGCTAACTGTGCCAGATAGGTTTTACCTGCGGCGGTAGGCAAAACAACCACCCCCTGTCTTTTAGCTTGTTTCCATGCCTGTAATGCTTCTGCTTGATGGGGATAGGGTTCAAATTGCTCTACTGACTTTAACTCTAAATCATAAAATTCCCTAGCTTCATCAATAATCTCCTTTTGATCTGCCTGGAGAGCTTCAATTAGGGGACGATAATAAATAGCAGGAATGCGAAACTTTTCTACGCGATCATCCCAGGTAGCATAGTCTAGCCAAGCTTTTCCTTTTGGCGGCGGATGTAAAAGCAAAGTCCCGCGATCAAATTTGAGTTTAGACGCTCGGGGCATAAATCAAGCCAAATTTTTAACTGAGATATTGAGTAGTGCTTTTATTAAAAATACCGTTTAAACTGGTTGAATTGCAATCTTAATTCAGGTAGATTGAGCTTCTTTTTGACAGATATTCCCTTCCTTAAGTTAAATTAATGAAGAAAATAAGGGGATATTGAGTATAGGCTACTATGTCAAAGATTTTAGTAACTGGTGGAGCAGGCTATATTGGTTCTCACACAGTTAAAAAGTTGGGAGAAGCTGGTCATAAAGTAATTGTTTATGACAATTTATCTACAGGTTCACCCTCGGCAATACTATATGGCGAACTAATTAAAGGTGAACTGAACAATACCCAGCTTTTAGCCCAAGTTTTTGCTCAACACAAGTTTGATGTGGTGCTACATTTTGCCGCTAGTATCTCGGTTCCTGAATCTTTAACTAAACCCTTAGATTACTATTACAACAATACTTGTAACCTGGTTAATGTATTGCAATGTTGTCAAAAGTTTGAGGTCAATCAGTTCGTATTTTCAAGCACCGCAGCAGTTTATGGTGAAATTCAAGAATCCCCCGTTTCCGAATCAGCCCCTACTTTACCTATCAATCCCTACGGTAAGTCAAAGTTGATGAGTGAGAACATTATCCGCGACTATGCTAATGCATCCTCTCTTAAATATGTCATTTTACGCTATTTTAATGTGGCAGGAGCAGATAGTTCGGGCAAAATTGGTCAAATGGGTAAAAAAGCAGCTCATTTGATTAAAATTGGTTGTGATGCGGCTTTGGGCATTCGGGAATCAGTCAGCATTTATGGTACAGATTATCCCACTCCTGATGGTACAGGAATTCGTGATTATATCCATGTTGAGGATTTGGCAACGGCTCATGTGGATGCCTTAAATTACTTGGCAACAAAATCTACTAGTCAAATTCTCAACTGTGGCTACGGTACAGGTTATAGCGTTAAACAAGTACTAGCTAAAATTCGAGAAATCTCGGGAGTAAATTTTCCTATTGTGGAAACTTCTCGTAGAAAAGGCGATCCTGCTTGTGTTGTAGCTTCAGGAGACAAGATTCGAGAAATCATCGGTTGGCAACCGCAACATAATTCTTTAGATGAAATTATCAGTTCTGCTCTTGCTTGGGAAGAAAAGAAAATTATAGCCGTATAAAGTTAGACACCGACAAGTTTATGTGTTTACTCGGTAGTGTTGCCCAAAGTTGAGATAAGAATAGGTAAGTATTAAATAAAGTTTTGATGAAGTAATCCTGCTATTAATTTGCTCAATTATGAAAATTGAGAAGCGAAAACTATACGTCGGGAATATCTTACTTTTATCAAATCAAAATTAGAACTTGTCTCAAGGCTATTGCCAAAAATGAAGACATGATAATATAAGTGTATTCTCTTAAAAGAAAATACTTAATATTCGTTTTTTATCTTCATACGTTATACCAATATGCCTCCTGCACAATTAAGGAAAACATGTGAAATCACTGGTCGCTCACGGGGCATACAAGCTGTTGACAGTTCGCACCCTATGACTCATAAATTCACGCTTACGCTCACTAAATTAGTAGCTGCACTTTCTCCTTTTATTTGTTTAGCAGGAATAGTTTTTCTACAAAGTCAAGAATATAAGAAATCGTTGCAGAAACTGAACCGAGCAGATTACTTAGCTTTAGAACAAGAACAAGCTAAGGTAACAAAATGGCAATCACAAACCCCAGATTTTAGTTTTAGTAATTTAAAAGCTAATTGGTCATACTTAAATTTTGTCCAGTATTTCGGCGATGGAGATGCGAGAGAGATAATTGGTTATAGCTTGGTTCCCGAATATTTTGAAACTATTACTCAGATCGATCCTCGATTTACCCAGGCTCATTTAAAGCTTTCCATTGCCAATTCAATGTATTCAGGTAATCCAGAAAAAACGATCGCTTTGATGGAACAAGTTTTAGCGTCAGTTGACCCTGAATCAGAACAAGCGGCACTACTTTGGACTTCTAAAGGGCTTGATGAATTGCTATTTCTAGGAGATAAAGAAGCGGCAATTAAATCCTATAAAATGGCAGCAAAATGGGCAAACTTGAGTAAAAGAAAGCGCCCTGATGGTTTAACTATCAAAGATTTAGAACAAGCTCTTAAATCTACTACTGAAATTGATTTAAAAGAAGCTCAAGTTAGAGCCTGGTCTGGTGTCTTAGTTCATGTCAAAGATCACCAGCGTAGACGGGAAATAATCGCTAAAATTAGCGAAATTAAAGCTGAAATTCTAGCTCTTCAAGCATCCGAAAACTGATGTTAATTAACGTGAATTCAGAAAAAGGCGCTCAATCTGCGTGGAAAATTATCAGCATTTAAGCAAGCTGTGCCTTTGTTCATTCCTGGTTCCTCATTTCTGGTTCCTCATTCCTTAAAACTAGTTAACTTGTCATGAATGTCAGATCCCTGGCACCCTGGTCAAGGTATCCTCTCGGGTTACCCTTTCTGTTACCGCTGTATTTTCTGCTCAATTTTTCAATTTATCCAGAAGATAGTTTAGTATCGTCTTAATTCATCCTTGAATATGACGTATGCAAATTAAAGTTAAGGTTGCTCCTCGCAAAATTGTCAGATATTTAGTGATCGGAATAATTTTTTTTGCTGTAGTTAGTACTGGAATTCAAATTTGCAAGTATGTCTTTGACTATCGAGATGATTGGATGAAGTTGTTTAATCTCGATCGCGAATTAAATTTTCCCACCTGGTATTCAGCACTAATGCTGGGATTCTGTGGGCTATTACTAAGAATTATTGCTATCGGTAAAAAACAACAAAGCGATCGCTATACTTCAGACTGGCAGCTTTTATCAGTTATCTTTGGTTTAATGGCTCTTGATGAAATCTTGAGCATTCACGAAGTTTTGATTATTCCTGAGATTAGTGAAGCGCTGAACTTACCCTGGTTCCTTCATTCTATGTGGGTAATTCCTGGGGTAGCTTTTGTAGTTTGGTTTGCCAAACGCTATCGTAAGTTTGTCTCTCATTTACCAGCGAGATCAAAACGGCAGTTTGTACTTGCTGCGGTGATCTACATTGGTGGAGCGTTAATTATGGAAATGATTGGTAGTCATTTTGCCGAAGCTATCGGACAACAACATTTGATTTATGCTCTAATTGCCACAGTGGAAGAAGTTCTAGAAATGGCGGGGATTGTAATTTTTATCCATGGACTACTCTTCTATCTTAGTAAGTGGACTCCCCAACTAGATCTGCATCTAGATATACTTTAAAGCTTAGATAGCATTTCCTCTATGTACCTAAGTTGCAAAGTAATATTTTCCTTTATCTTTGCTTTACAAATTTGACCCCAACTAAAAAGTAGAGTTGCGATCTCTTAGAACCCACACTAGACAACTACTAAAGATAAGGTAATCGCTTTTTTAAAATTTGGTTATGATTCTGAACCAACCTTGTCTAAAATCCGCGAGATCTATAGTCACTCTAGCTTAGAGCAGATCATTATCTGCCATCACTCAGAATTTGAGCTGCAACTAATTTTATTAAAGATTTCATCAAGAAGAGTCTTATCTTAACTTTTACAATTAAAAAAAGTGTAACCTTCCTTTTAAAGGTTAAATCGGCTTTAATCCTGGCAAAATCTAATAATCGTTGTCTTACAGTATATCTCATATTATAAAAAAGTCCTTTAGGGCAAATGACATTCAAATATTAGATTACTTAATTATTACAAAATCCAGTTAGTTGAATACTGATTGATTCAATCTGAGTTACTCAATTTTTAAATTTACTACATCAAGCTTTAATAAAATCTTATGTCATTTTTACCACGTCAATTTACCAACCTGAGGAATTCCCCCGAGCATCGAGATAGAAGAGGAATCGTGTTTATCAATGGCAATTTCTCGCTCTGTGAGGCTTTGATTCAGCAAATTAGCCCTAAACTAAGAGTAATTGTGATTGGGGACCAAGTTAATGGGATTAAAGAAATTTCTCGGATTCTGGATTTTAGCTGCTGCCGCGAAATATATATCATTGCTCAAGGTTCACCTGGTTGTCTCTATTTAGGTAATACTGAACTGAGCCTCAACACCTTGATCAACAACAATTTAGAACTAAAAAGCTGGTTTAGAAATCCCAAATCGGCAATGTTAAATGATCATCGACTCTCACTATACGGCAGTAATGTAGCGGCAGGAGACGTTGGGTCAGAATTTATAGGTAAATTAAGTTCTATTTTGGGGGCAACAATTGCAGCATCACCCAGAGTAACTCAAAATAATATTTTGAATTAGCTCTTTTAACGTCCCTGTCTTATTGGGAAACCCGACAAG
>JBCCDL010000348.1:0-6574 GCA_039030815.1 Cyanobacteria bacterium P01_A01_bin.83
CAGTCTCAGTAGTAGTCAGCAAAATATCAAGATTGAATAGTCAGTAATAGTTAAAGAGGTATTTCGATCATAGTATCCTTCACTCTACCTTGCCAAAATATATATTGGCGTTGATGAATGCATAATGTTTTAGGCGCAACGATTAACCACAAATCAATTATTGAGTAGCGTGACTCTCCCCGCCCGTCACTACGTTTTGGGCGACAAAGGGCTATGCCCGCATGTGTTCTATTAGAGCTAAACTAATACTGATGGGTACAAGTTTAGCCTAGTAGGGCAGGTCACGCTCCCTGGTTATCTCATCCAAGTTTACACCTGGGATTGATGCCACTTTTAGGATGTTGGCACTCGCCTGAGCGTCAGCATTTACGAGCCAACCTTTAGCGGTACGGAAAAGTTTAGTAGCTATTCGCTTGCCTGAAGGTTTCCAATTCTCTGGTTTTCCTCCGAATTTGGGAATGAAGTCTCCATCAAGAAACGATGCTTTGCTAGTGTAAGCTTCGTTGACTTCTACAAAATTGACTCCGATTTCAGTAAGCACTACTTTTAACCGTTCCTTCAATTTGGCAGTAGGCAATTGATAGAAGTTCTGATTATTACGTTTGCCTAGATTAGCTTTCTGCTTAATGCCTTGATTCCATCCAAAAACAATTGTTCCAATGCCACTGTCAATACAGTAATTAGCGATAGCACGAGCTATTTTGTTGATGTAATCAGAAAGTCTACGATTGCGTTTTTCAGTCATCAAAGCCAGTTTTTTAGACCAGTAACCTTTGTTATGTTTGGCTACCTCGCGATTAAGAGTGCGATTCCAAAAGTTGGGTCTTTTGCCATCAATGATGAATGAATCACCAGTAGTAGAGACGCAGGTAAGCCAATTCTTGACTCTTGGGTCAATACCTAATGCTTTTTTAGAGTCTAATTGATACTGCTTTTCTTTTCTTTGATAGACCCACTCAACGTAAAAGCATTGGTTTCTAGGAAATATTCTTACCTCCTTTATTTTTTCAGGGTGAATGTTTTTGGGAGCAGGAATATAGATTTCTTTTATCCCCTCTAGTTTCCCAATTTCAGCACCTAACGGAAGTCTGATTAATCCAGTTTCAATAGTTTCATTTAATCTTAAATGCTGGGAAGGATAGGTAAATCCAGACATCCCGCCTGATTTACGATATCTAGGCTTTTTTGGCTTATCTTCTAATTCACCTCGATACGCAGCGCGTCCGCGCAGAGCGTCGCTAGACGCGACTTGAAAGCTTTGCTTTCTGCGCTGCATTACTTCAAAGTGAGACTTGAAAGATTCGCAGACAGACATTAAGGTCTGTTGTGCTACTTGAGAGAACAAACATTTGTAATGCTTATTTTGCTTCAGATGTTTGTCTAGATCGTAATAGTTGTAATCAATTTGACCCGATTGTCTAGCAGCACTTTTAAGGGCGTAGATAGCGCAATTAGTCAGGCTATTGGTCTGGCGACACAAGTATTCAATTACCCGTTGCTCAAAACTATCTAGCTTTAATCTGTCTTGTTGACAACCGTAAATCATGATGGCTTACAATTACTGTACTTAAGTTATAGTAGAAATTTTAATCTGATGAATCAAGATGCCTTGCAGTTAAAATCAACGAGACACTGTAAATATCAATCTGGACATCATTTTGTTTGGATTCCTTTCAAACGTAGAAAGATATTTAAGAATGATGAGATTATTGCTGCTACCAAAAAATATATAGTTGAAGCTATAGAAAACAATGATATGACTTTAATTGCCATAGAAGTAGACAAAACACTAATGGATCATGTCCATGTATTTGTCTCTATCCCTCCTAGAATGTCAGCTTCTCAAGCGGTCAATATCATGAAAGGATATAGCTCTAGGCATTTAAGAAAGCAATTCGACTGGCTTAAAAAACTCCATGAAAAACCTAAGCTTTGGGCGAGTTCTTACTATTGGGGAACAACAGGAAATGTATCTGCTCAGGCAGTTAAACGATATATTGAAGAGTGCCAAGGATGATTTGTTAATTACTTATTAACGCTCGTACATGCGGCGAACTATGCGCCTTTGTTCGCGGGGTCTACAGGGCGTGAAACGCCCAAGTCGCGCCACTGGCGTGACGCTGGCGTGCTTTGCACGCTGTTTCCCGCCTTTCGCTCCGCTACAGACGAGGTTTTACGACCCGTTCTATAATTTTCTGATTAGCACTCTCAAATCACCAACGCTCACTTATTTTCGAGATTTTAAACCAAAAAATAGGCGTAAAAGTTATTGATACGCCTGGAGGACAAGTTATATTTTAATCAATGAACAATGAGCAATTAACAATTAACACTCGTACTTCACCTAAGAAGCCATTTTGTCAAGAATTTTCTGGACAATTTGCATTCCTGTTACAGCTTGCCAACCAAACAAGCCCAAAAGAAGGACATTTAAGGAAACGTGAGTAGTCCGCGCTAAACTATTGCCCTTTTGCATATAAGGGACTAAAGATGCGGAAACAGCAATCAAACCAGTCATTCCTAATCCAGCTAAAAGATGAGGTCCGACAAACAATTTGCCGTTATTAATGTAAGTGATACCCATGCCGCCGATATTACCCAAAACCATTAATGCCAGAAGCACAGAACCCATTCTATGATGTCTCTGTCCAAAGTTTTTCTTGATTAATTCTTTTTTGGTATCTTTATCTGCACTACGTATTTTGGAATGCTGGACTCCTAAATATAGAGCATATACAGTAATACCTAACAACACCCACATTAATATAGGATGACCAAATTGCGACCAGGTTTTGACCACATCAGGAATTTCTAACGCCATGATATTTTCTCTAATCTAAATAAGCTTGAACTTTCGTAAAGGTTGAAATGTCTTGGCAGAAGTATACATTGAGCCAGTATGCTTCTATTTTCCCAGGAATTTCTTAAGATCAACTTAACATAAAGTAACTTTATAAAGCGAATTAATCTCAAGGGAACATCAGGGTCGGTGGATAACAGTTATACTGCTGGCTTGATCGATTAAACCTCTCGAATTTTACTGATGTCAGGATCGCCTTCCTCTTCTTTCACACCATGTCAATTACCACCGCTACTCAAGCCAGGAGATTTAATTATAGCGATCGCACCTTCGGGAGCAGTTAAAGTAAGCGATGCTATATCACAAGGTTTAGACATCTGGCGATCAAGGGGTTACAGGATAGAGATGGGTCGCAACTATCGCTCTTGTTGTGGTTACTTGGCGGGGAGCGATCGCACTAGAAGAGAAGATTTAGCCGCAGCTTGGCATAATCCAGAGTGTAAGGGAATTATTGCCATTAGGGGTGGTTACGGAGGAGCTAGGTTATTAGAAGATTGGTGTTGGCGACAAAATATTGATCACAAGTTAAGTTCAAAATGGCTGATTGGTTTTTCTGACGTTACCAGCTTGTTATGGAGTCTTGCTACAGAGGGTATTTCAGGTCTTCATGCTCCTGTATTAACTACCTTAGCCGCGGAACCAGAATGGGCGATCGCCAGAATGTTTAATTACCTTGAAACAGGACAACTTGATGCCCTACAAGGCACTCCAGGGTTTGGTGGCAAAGCTTCGGGCTTGCTCTTACCTGGGAACTTAACTGTAGCCACTCACTTGTTAAATACACCCATTCAACCCAATTTGTCGGGAGCAATTATGGCATTGGAAGATGTTACCGAATATCCTTATCGAATAGATCGCATGTTAACCCAGTGGCGCATGCTGGGAGTGTTTAATCAGATCAAAGGTATTGCTCTGGGTCGTTTTAGCCGTTGTGAACCCTATCCAGGTACTAGTAGCTGGACAATTGATGAAGTATTATGCGATCGCCTCAAGGATCTAAATATCCCTTTAATTTATAATTTGCCCTTCGGACATGACGGAGTAAATGCGGCATTACCTGTAGGGCAAACAGTATATATCGATGGCGATACAGGAGTTTTAAGCTGGTGATCAATTTAGCCTGTTGCGATACTAGAGTACAACCTGATATGGTGCTGTAACCAATAGTAACCAATAGTCAAATTTCTGTTAGAATTTTTCAACAGGGATTCAAGCCTTGATAAGACTTAAAGGAGAAATTTATCTTGCCTCATACAATTGTTACTGAAACCTGTGAAGGTGTTGCTGATTGCGTTGATGCTTGTCCTGTTGCCTGTATTCACGATGGACCAGGTAAAAATGTCAAAGGTACAGACTGGTATTGGATTGATTTTGCTACCTGTATCGACTGTGGTATTTGTTTACAGGTCTGTCCAGTTGAAGGTGCGATCGTGCCAGAGGAAAGACCAGAATTACAGAAAACACCTCAATAAAAATCTGAGTAGATCGTAGCATGTATGTAATGCAAATCAAACCAAAAACAGTATTAACACGGGTGTCATTGATCTCGATCAATAAATATATGTGAATTTCCTCTCCAAAGTTTAATTCTGACCATGCTAGAAAGGTAAAGTAACAGCTAGCTTGATTTGAGAATATCTTGACTTAGATAGATAAGGTATTCTGACGAAGTTAATGCCAAGGCTGAGAAAACTTTGACCAAACGTTGGAGAGGATTGGTTGCATGATTACGAGTCTAAATGTACTCTATTGCCAGCAGTCAGATCTCTTTGAGATTAAACAGCGTTTCTCAAATCATCCTCCTGAAAAGACTTTAATTCAAGTATTCTCGGGCTGGGTGCAAAAAAATGAAATCGAACGCTTACTCCACGAGTTAAAAGAGGTATTTCCCGATACTCCTATAGTTGGCACCACCACAGCAGGGGAGATTATTGATAGCAAAGTGACAGAAAATACGGTTGTGGTGAATTTTTCTTTTTTCGACTCCACAACTATCCAAACCACCATAGTTGGTCAGAGTGATGAACTTTGGTCGATGGGTAAAATTATTGCTCGCGATTTAGCACCAAGCGATCCTACAGCAATAATAATGTTTGGCTGTAGTCTTAAGGAGGGACGTACTATCGATGCCTCACAAATATTAAACGCGCTTTATGAAGAATTGCCTCAAACCGTAATTGCTGGTGCCCAGGCTGGAGACAACGGTAATGCTGTTATGTCCTATGTGTTTACAGAAGATGGCATTGTAGAATATGGTGCTGCTGCCGCATCTTTATCAGGAACAAATCTAAATGTGCAGAACAGCTACAATCTCAGTTGGGTTCCCATCGGCAAAAAATTAACTATTACCAAAGCCAGTGGTTCTCGGGTGTATAGTATCGATCAGCGATCGCCATTAGAACTTTATCAGCATTATCTAGGACAAGAGGTGGTCAATGGTTTACCTTTGACAGCCGCCGACTTTCCCTTAATTATGGAACGAGACGGAATTACAATGGCACTCCATGCTATCGGTGTAAATGATGATGGTTCGTTTGATTATATTCATTCTTTTGCACCTGGGGAAGAAGTTCAATTTGGCTTTTGTCATTCAGGTTTGTTAAGTTTGGCAGCAGAAGAGACATTTGATCAATTGAGACTAAATTCTGTTCAGGCAGCCTTTATCTATTCCTGCGTTTCCCGAAAATGGGTTCTTGGTGAAGATATTGATGTAGAGATTGCTCCCATTGCGACTCTGGCTCCTACAGCGGGTTTCTTTGCTTATGGTGAATATTTTACTCATCCTCAAGGCAAGTGTTTGTTCTTTAGCCAGACCATGACGGTTTTGACCTTGACCGAGTTAGATCGTCGGGATGAGGGGCAAATATCGTCCGTAATAGATAACTTAAAACCATTGCCAATTGCCGCAGAAACCAAGCAATTAAAAACCCTTCGAGCGCTTCATCGTTTAGTTGAAACATCTGCTAATGAAATTGAAACTGCCAATAAAAAACTGGCGCGGATAGCACATCAAGATGGACTAACTGGATTATCCAATCGACGTTATTTTGATCAGCAACTTGCAATTGAATTTGAGCAGGCAGAAAAATCACAAATCCCACTGTCGTTAGTTTTGATAGATGTCGATGACTTTAAGCTCTATAACGATACCTATGGTCATCTTGCAGGAGACGTAATTCTAAGGAAGGTTGCCACAGTTCTTTATCAAGTTTCAGAACGTGCTGGTGATTTTGTGGGACGTTATGGTGGGGAAGAATTTGTCTGTATTTTGCCTGATACTAATTTTACCCAGGCAATGTTATTGGCGGAAAAAATTCGGCAAGATATAAGTAAGCTAGAAATTCCCCATGCAACTTCTAGAGTTGGCGACCATCTAACTGTTTCAATTGGAGTTCAGACAATTGATATAATTACCCAGCAAATAACTCCCGAACTTCTATTTGTTATGTGTGATAAGCAACTTTATGCTGCTAAAGAAGCTGGGAGAAATCAAGTTTGTGGTCAAACAGTAGAATTAAGCGGTTAACCAGCTCAAGCCTGATCAACAATCTTTTCAAAGCTTAGAGCTTGTAGATACCTCAAAAGATCTATAGCCTTACGTATCAGTGTTAGGACATTTGTTACTCATTACTCGTTACTCGTTACTCACGAGCAAATAGCGGGAGTTGTCCTAATGAAACTTTATTACAGCTAGGGGCTTTTATCCTGACCAAC
>JBCCDL010000349.1:0-6569 GCA_039030815.1 Cyanobacteria bacterium P01_A01_bin.83
TATCGAACCAGGGGCAACTAAGACTGAATTTGCTGATGTAACCTTAGCACCAATGATGGAACGCTCTGGCAATTCCCCTTACTCAGCAATGGCAAAGAAAATAGAGCAAATGATCAAAAGTTATGACGAACCTGGAAATGCCTGCGATCCTTCTGTAATTGCCAAAGTTGTATCTCAAGCTATCAAAGCTAAAAAACCTAAAACCCGTTATGTTGCTGGTAAATATGCCAAACTTTTAGTTTTGATGAGAAAGTTTCTTGGCGATCGTCTCTTTGATAGGATTATTCTAAATCTGTAGAAGAGGCAATCATCGAAGAGGCGATCGCATCTTGTCATCTCTTTATTTAGACGAGTCAAAATCCTTTAATTCGTCTCCACTCAGTTGTTGCAATCCTGCAAATCTTTCATCAAGAAAATTATAGAGAAACTTATGATTACTTTATTCTTTTGATACCACAAGTTTTCAAGCTACTTTGATAGTAACTAGTTGAACTATAGACATTAGCAAATTTTAATAAGCAAAGTTATTATAATTTCTAAACTTTTAAAAAATAATTTGGGTATTGAAAATTCAATTGAAAATATTTATTTTTTAATCTTGCATCATAAAAATAATCGGAAATAATTCCCATATGAATTATTCCCGACTAAAATATAACAAACGCAAAAATTATTAATTGACTGCTTCTTTAGCAGCATCAGTAGCTTTTTCTACAGTTTGCTGAACAGCCTTTACTCTTTTCTTAACTTCTTCTGGCTGTTTTCCTGCTACTTCATTCATTATTTCTCTTGCTTTTTGATTATATTCATTAAATGCTGCTGTATTTTGATTTGCCATTTTATTTTTTCCTTATAATAGATTATCGATTTAACTATTAAGTAGAATAACTTTTTATTAATAGCTAGATATCTATCTAGGGATTGAATTAACATAAAGCTTATAGGATTTTGCCTGACTAACTCATTAAATATTTTAGTCGTTACACTTGATTTTAAAATCATAGTTATATGATTTTAAAATGTTTAGCAAGAGTGTTAATTATGTTAATTGTCTGATTGCCTAATATCCTTTCACAGGATTTTTTACGTCAGGATCAATACTGTACTAAAGATTATCGGCAAGTGCCAAATTAAACTAGATTCGACTTAGTAGTTAACTGCAACATCCCTTGAGTAATACCAGGAAAAATTCGATGTAAGAAGGTGGGAACTTTTGCCGCGCCCACAATTACCTCGGCTTGAGGGTGCTTGACTGCATCCCAGATAGCTTGTGCTACATCTTCTGGGCTACTTGTTAAAGGACTAGCAAGCATAGTCGCCATTGCTTGACGACGGTTGGCTTCTTCTTGGGGATCGTCGTTTTTGAAGATCGCCCTCTCCATAAAATCGCTATTAGTTACGCTGGGATGTATTCCTGAAACGTGAACCCCTTGAGGTTCTAATTCCAGCCTTAGAGTCTCCGTTAAGCCAGTAACAGCAAACTTACTGGTACAGTAAGCCGTCATCATTGGTAAGGGAACTTTGCCGCCAAAGGAACCCACGTTGATAATATTTCCCTGCTTACGTTCGAGAAAATGAGGTAATAGAGCGTTAATCGTATAAATGTAGCCCCAGAGGTTAACATTAATAATTTTTTCCCAGTCTTCAATGGTCGTTGATGCCATGGGCGCAGTCATACAAACACCCGCATTATTAATCAAAGCGTCAATCGTATTGAATCGCTCTAAACCCAAATTAACAAGAGCCTCTACCGCCGAGCGATCGCCGACATCGCTAGAGATCGCCAACACCTGATGACCTAAAGTCCTAATTTCTTCAGCAGTAGCTTCCAGGGTATCTTTAGTACGAGCAGTAATAATTAAATCGTAACCATTTTTAGCGAACAACAAAGCCGTAGCCTTGCCAATGCCTTGAGATGCGCCAGTAATCAATGCAGTTGCAGACATATAGATTTAGTTTAATGAAGAGCTAAGTTTAAATCTTATAAAGTCACAATTGCGATCGGCATCAATAGAAAGATGGACTTTTGGTTAATTCTGCATTGATGTTGTTCTAATAAATATTCGTTTTTTAATTGAAACCAGGCTTGATGATTGTTACCATCTTTACTACGTTCATTACGCCACACATCAGCTTCAATTAATGCAATGGTTGGATTTTTGAGATGATTCACTAGAGTATCAGCGACAAATTTTACTAAATGTCCGCCCTTCATTTGAACCTGTTCTAAACTATCACGATCTTTTTTTCTTACCTATAGATAAATTTGATTACCTCTGCAAGCTTGCTTAAGCGCATCTGCAATAATATTCTGCTTTTCTCTGATCTGCGCTTGTTTTTCCGCTTCACTATATTTTGCTAGCGCAGAGGGTAACAAAGATTTTAAGATTAGAGAGTCAATTAATTAGAACGACCACAGTTTTCATTCAAGTGTTTAAGGAGTTTATTAAGCTATTAGATGAGTAATTAAAATTTTACTGCCTATAAAAATTAGAATAACTCCTCCTATAATTTCTAGTTTAAAATTACATAATCTTCCCCATTTATGACCGAGATAAACACTAATAAAAGATAGCATAAAGGTAATAATGCCAATGATTACTGCTATCTCTAGAATAGAAATCTTCATTAATGATAAACTTAAGCCAACTGCCAAAGCATCAATACTAGTAGCGATCGCCAAGGCTAGTAAAGTGTAGTTATCTAGCGGATCAAACTTGCTCTCGGTCTTTACTTGATAAGTTTCATAAATCATTTTGCTCCCAATAGTAACTAGCAATATAAAAGCAATCCAATGATTGGTTTGCATAAATAATTCTCGGAAACTTAGGCTACTAATCCAACCGATGAGAAGCATACTGGCTTGAAAAATTCCAAATGCTAAGGCAACTTTTAAAGCTTTATTAAATTTAATATGCTTAATAATTAATCCGCTACTCAAAGAAACGGCACAAGCATCCGCAGCTAAACCAATCCCCATTAAACTAGTATCTACTAATTCCATCAGTTAATTAAAATTTATTATTTGAAATTTTTATTTGTATTAGTATAACTGGTTTACGAAGCTTGGTCTTGTCATATTTGATTCATATTTTTATCATTTTAAATTCATATTTACTCTCAGCTTTGTTTGCCTGGTTAACTAATATAAATAGAAGTTTTTCTAAAACAAAAAAGACATAGTATTAGGAATCAGCAAAAGTAACTTTAGTTAATAGCTTGAGGGGAGTTAACTCTTTGAGTAATTTCAAAGAAGCCTGATTGCGCACAAACAAAGAACCAGCAAAACCAAGAGAATTAATCGGGATATTCTTAAAAGAATCTTGCGATCGCGGTACAATCATGATCCAGTTTCTGGTGGCTAGAAAATTATATGCCCCTGGCTGTTGCTGTGTGTCAGCCTGTAGCTCAAAACCGACCTGATGTAATAGTGAATAATAGCGATCTAACATTATTTGAGCTGCTTCTTCTAAAGAATGATCGGGCGAGATATTGAGATTAGCAACACCGTGAATAAAAGGAAAACTGTCAATCTTACCTAGAGAATTGGTAAAAGTGGTATTGGCGATCGCTTTTTCTAAAGGTGTGTCAATTATGTTTGGGACAAAAGGCAGAGGAATTAACTGTAAATGCTTGTGTGGTTGAGAAGCACCAGCAGTTTTTCCGCCATTAAAAAAGGCTAGTCCATCAAACTCTCGCATACAAAACCATAGTGCAGTGAAGTCTTGTAGATTGAGAAGATCGGTTTGCTCTTGATAATCGCGAGTTACGATCAGCAAATGATTATCGACAACATTAAACTTGTTTAGTAAGCAAATGTGAGTTGAGGAAATATCTCCCACAAACAGATCTGGTTCATAAGGCAAAAACGGATCAACTCTTTTACCATTTTTTGCTTCTTGTTGAGATTGCTTTGCCCGAGCTGCTTCTTTAAGAGCTAGATTAGATAAAGTGCGGACAATAAAGGCAATCTCTCGCTGTTGAATTAAGTGATATTCAGTTTCAATAGACTTAAGTGCGCCACTCTCCCGAGCAGTTTTGGTACGGGCAGTTGTTTGAGACCATAAAGTACCTGGCTGCAATAAAGAATGGGGAGGAGAATTGGTTGCTGATTCTGCCATATCTTGAGGTGCGCTTGTTAAAGATCAATTATCTATCCTCAACTATGCGTGATCTAAAGCTGCTTGACAATCTTTAATAATTTGTTGTTTCAATTCTTCTACAGAAGCGAACTTTTGTTCAGGGCGCAAAAATCTTAGCAGATTAACTTTGAGGGTTTGACCGTAAAGATCTCCAGACCAATTTAATAAATGTACCTCAATAGTTGGGGCTTCTCCTGCTACAGTGGGACGACAGCCAATGTTCATCACCCCCTTGATTACGGTTTGCTCTAGCAAAACATCTACTGAATATACTCCATACCTGGGGAGAAACTTTTCTGGGGGAAGTTGTAAATTTGCCGTAGGGAAGCCAATAGTGCGTCCTAATTGCTGTCCTGTTACCACAGTTCCGATTAAGCTATATGGTCTATCGAGCATAGTATTTGCCAGGATCACATTCCCCTCAGATAAAGCTTGACGAATTCGAGAACTGCTTACTCGCACTGCTTCTTTATCGTTATCTTGATACCTACGTAAAGAATTTAGCTGCACTTCAATACCAAAATTAGCCGCAATACTTCTTAAGTCTTCACTGGTACCAGTTCTCTGGTTACCAAAACAAAAATCGACACCAACGCTAATGAACCTTGCCTGTAATTGCTCCACTAAAATCTGCGCCACAAATTGCCGTGGACTAAGGGCAGCCAAATCACGATTGAACGGTAACAGTATTAACTGTTCAATACCCAAATCAGCCAAAATCTCAGCTTTTTGAGCCACAGGAGTCAGGAGAGATAACTTGTCCCCAGTGAAAAACTCACGGGGATGAGGAGTAAAAGATACTACTGAAGCATATAGATGGGGTTGATTGGCAGAACAACTCGCATCAATAATTGGTTGCAGCACGGTGCAATGACCCTGATGAATACCATCGAAGTTCCCAAGAGCGATCGCTGTAGGTTTTTGGATTTGTTTGATTGAAGAAGCAATTAGCACGCTATAAATTTTTTACATCGGTTATTTTTTACAGATTAAACGAGATGTCTACACTTATGAATCATAGTAAATCCTAATCATTGAATGGGAACTATAGCTATAGATCGAGTTTGATATTCTACACGTTAATACTATGGCTAAGCGGCAAGACATTTGTTTACTATCTGGCATATTGTGCCTAGGTTTGAATACTGTTGGTATTGTATCGGCTTCGGCTTCAATTGATGGCAATCAGCAAAAGTCTCAGCCCATAACCTTGTCTTCAGAATATAGTACTTTCGCGAAGTCAAAGTCAGCCCCGTCGTACATGCGGCAAACCAAATCGCCTTTGTACGGCGGTGTAACGGTGACCTCATTTAGCTCTAATAAATCATACCAAGTAGCGCAGAATAAGGCTTCAGAATCAACCGAGCTTTCTGAGCAAGAAATGCTTGATGCTTTGCAGCAAAGACAAGAGAAGATTGATAAAAATCTAGATAAGATCAAAAAGCTGACGGGAGCAGATGCCGAATCATCTGAAGTAGAGCAAGAATCTTTAACTGAGGAGGAGATGATTGATGCCATCAACCAAAGACAAAATAAGATTGAAGAGCTAAAAGAACTTAAAAAGCTTGAAGACAATCTTAAAAATGAATCAATGCTCGAAACTCTTCAAGAGCAGGACTTCAACATCAACAGTATCGAGGAACTAGAGGCAGTTCAAGCAATAGTTAACGACCCTAATCTCAATCAATCCCAAATGCTGGAAATTCTTCAGCAGCAGAATATCAATGTTGATAGCATCAAAAAACTTAAGCAGCTACGCAAAATAGTCAAGCAAAAGCCTTCTGCCGCAGCAGAATCGTCGGGTATATCCAGTCAAATGGCATTTAGAATGCTGGCTATTGGAATACCAGGCACTCTTCTAGTGTTTTTAATTGCGACTCCTTTGGTCAAGGGAATCGCTGGAACATTTAAAAGTAATTACGAAGAAAAATTTGGTAAGCCGAAAGTTCCTGAAGGTTCCGTTAATTTACATAGTCGTTCCTTTAAAGAAATTACTATGATTGGCAACAAAGCAGAAAAAATTAATAATGACAAGTTTGGCAATGAAGAGTTTTTACTCTTGTTGAGAATTAAAATTAACATGTCTCAAGAGGCTGAAGGATATCAAGGACTGGGCAATTGTGTCGATCTACTTCAGGCAGGAATTATTGCCCAAAAAAGTTTCTTGCGTCTAGAGCAAACTGAGTTGCGCTATCGCAGCCGTAAACAGCAGGAGTTTTATCAGTATGTTGCCGACAATTTAGGAGATGGAGAAGATATTGATCGCGAAGCATTTGCCAAAAAGATCAAAAAGAAGCAGACCGAAGTTTTGCCTTTAATTACTACAGAGGAAGGAAGAGGAGCGATTGATACTTATGTCAAAGAAATAAATGTTCTCAGTCAATATAAACTCGGTTTGAAATTGTTGGCATTATTCAAACAGTATGA
>JBCCDL010000350.1:0-6547 GCA_039030815.1 Cyanobacteria bacterium P01_A01_bin.83
CATCTTGCCTGAGTGCTGGCTCCTTCTCCTTTGCACTCAGGCTACCAACTTTCCCTCCAAGTCATCCAAGCGCTCTTGGAGCGTTTTTAACTGTGCCTGGACTATCTGTTTAACTTCTTGCTGCTGTAAAGGTGCCAATGCAGCTGATGGGTCAACTTCTCCCCTATATTTTTCGATTAGAACTCTTTGAGCAAGTTGGTTCAAAGATTCATTTTCTTTTTTAGATGCTTCCATTTCTTCAACTACATCTGGAGGCAAGCGAAAAGAGAAAGGTTTATTAGGCATGTCTGCAATGCAAATACAAACTGTACACATTAAGTATAAACGCAAGTATACAGATTGTAGACATATTGTATTTGACATTTTTTGTATTCAATCGTATTCTAATTGTATGCAATTTGAATACAGACGGCTTTGATATCAGCAAGTTAATCGTAGCGTCGTATTGCTGACAAAGCGTATACAGTTTGTATTTATTTTGAATTCAAGTAATTTATCGTAGCGTCGCGCCATAAAATTAGTTTGGAGAAAGCAGCATAAAAATAATTACCCGGTTGTAGCGCGGTAAGTCGTAGCGTCGCACCGTTCCCGTTGTAAAGATTTATGTATGCGGTGACAATTCGTGGTAAGAATTAATTAACAGAGAACCGAAGTCAGCGTGACTCGCGCACCGTAAGGCGATGTAAGAGCATCTCCAGACGGCACGACTTCCCCAAACGTTCAAAGCAACGCATGGAGCAATATGATTATGACACCTTCTGATTTGAATTCAGCAGTCAAATCGACTATTGAAGCATTGGATCAGTTTGACCAGATTCAGGAGCTACAGGAATTAGTCAAACTGGCATACGAGCAATTTGATAATGGATTAAATAGCGAAAAGCGTACATAATTACTAATCGGTATCTATTTGAAGGATACCGGGGAGTACATACTTGGTGTGAAAGAATCCCTCAAAAATATCCACACCATACTTTTAGCTAATAGAAGTTAATAAATAACAAGCACAGAAGTGACATATAAGCTTTTTAGTACATAAAAACTGTATTTTCTCCGGAGTAGAGGACTAACTATCACCGTTTTTATTTGGTGTATTGCTTATCTGTTAATGCTTTTAGTAAACCGTTGGTGTAAATTGTTTTATTTTGGACTAAATTTGCTAAGTATCAAAAATTATCAGTGTTTATTTGTTAATTTTGGCATGAAAAGAGTTAAGGCTTACACCGTAAGACTTTGAGGGATTTTTATCTTATTATGACCTAAAAGAAAAACTTATATGACTTCTACAAAGAAAAATCTATTTTGCTTCAAATTGTTCAAATAAATTTAGCCCTACTGTAAATAAAACGTTGGGCTAAATTTATACTTTTGTTTGTAAAGTCAAAACAACAATGCGATTTCCTAAGAAAAGTGTTGAATGTTTTTGGCTAAAACGCTCGGTGCTATAAGTACCCTAAAAACTGATACCAAAACGCTCGGCTCGGAGACTCATAACGCTCGGAGACTCATACTGATACTTTGACGAGTACAGTACTAAACTTTGAAAAGTTGTTTTGGACAAAAACAACCCAACAACAAAAACCATTTATAGGGTATCAATTTTTAGGGTTATCTGTAACATCGGCATCAAAAAATTGTGCTGATGATCTACCTATTGACCACTTTAATCAAAGCCAAGTTACTAACAGAAGTCTTTAGCGTTCGCATTCATTCGCGAATAGCGCGTAATCCGTGGGCGAGGCTTTGGTATTTATGTCGTGGGATTGATAAGGATGGTAGTGGAAATATCGCGATCGCGATTTCAGCTGCAACAACGATGCTAGATTGCAGCGAAAAAACTATCTATCGCTGGTTACAGGATGGTAAACGTGTGGGGGCATTCCGTAAGTATCGCGTCCGTGGGGGATTACTACACGTTTATTTGGGTAGCTTATTTAAAGTTTGTTGGTTCTTAAATTTGAAAAATTGGGGGGTGGTAAGTCAATGCCCACTGTCAGAAGTTAATGCTCACATTAGAGCGACAACAACAGGCATTGTTACACAGAAATTACAACAAGCATCGAGGTACGCAGCAAATAAAACGCTAGCACCGAATTATAGAAAGCAGTTCGGAACACCACATCCAAACGAGCTTTTGGGAAGCGATAAGCAATCCTCTCTTAAATCGGCTGAGGGGGAAATACCTTACGTGCTTCACAAAAGTGAGAAACGGTTGTTTGTTTCCCGTAATTTTCTATGTTTTGGTACCAGCCAAGACGCTGTTAGACAAGAATTATATATCAATTCATGTACCGTTCAACGGCATCTCAATATTTTGGGCTTAGAACGTCGCCAATTGTGCCAGAAAAAAAGGGAATATTCTCCACTTAAATTAGCTCTGGATAATGAAGCTGATGAGTTTCATGCCATAGACCCACATGGTTCCGGGAAATATACCGAAATTAGTTATGAGGACTTTGGCGATACTATTCAGTTTTCCGATGGCATGACTTACGGTCAACAACGCCAAATACCAAACGTTTATCAAACTAATTCTGAGGCATTCCGGCGTAGATTCTTTACCACTGGTACAAAATACAAGACAACTTGGCTTGCTAAATGCAATATTTACCGCGAGCAGTATGAGCTAACTACCATGAGAGCCGCTCGCCGGAAGTTTAAATACAACTTGAAGCATGGGGTATATTACAACTGGCACAGTGACAGTTTCAGAGAATCGGAGCGGGCGGGCTAAACAATCCTTTTTAAAGGGATTGTCAAAAGACCGGGATATGAAAAGCATTTTTGAGAAAAAATTCTAAGCTGATTCTGATTTATTCACAGAGTCCATTATGTGGTGAAGGTTATAAGGTTCCTCTTAGCTGTAGCGATTATGTGAAAATTTTTCAGCGCTTCACCGCGTAGCTGAATCAACGATGCTCCCGCTTAAAAGCTTACCCAGGAAATATATGATTCTTAACTTTCTGCCCAATTATTACGCCTAATGCTGTTGAACTAAGTCGGATGGGTGACCGTCCGGCTTAGTTCAACAGCAATACCCCTTTTTGGACAAAGGCTAAATCCCCCGTTTTGTAAACGGGGGTATGCTTAATGCTTGTTATCACCTTGGCAGGTCTTTGACCATCACTTATCTTCAATAGATAGAATCTATGCATTGAATCACTAAAATCTATACATAGAGTGATTCAAAGTTTTTTAGACTTTAAATAAGTTCATAAACTTCTAGCTGAGACATTAATTATGAAGAAAATGGCTCGATTGTGAAGAACTGCGACTAAATTTACGGCATTTTTAAAATTAGTTTTGCCTCAAAAAGATGATAAACACTGTTTTCGCATAAATGAAATTCTTGTTTGTATACAAGTAAAACAGTAGAAGTATCAATGTATATATGTATTATATGTCCGTATTCTATCTTAAATAGCTAGCAATTAAGCATCTAATATTTACTTAATAGTGCATTCTACTTTGTGTATTTACAGGTTTGAATGTTGTTAATAATACTATCTTCTATGTGGTGTTACTAAAATTACATGACATTTTTAATACGCAATCAAGAGTTTCAGCTTGGTCTTGTCATTAGCGAAATATCTCGATTAGTTTTGATACATCACAAACAAACGCAATTCCGTTTAATTCAGAAAAATTAATAGAGTAATCGTACATAATTTATCGCTAAATCAAGGTAATTAATTACAAATTTTAGATATTTTTATAATGTCTATTTGCATTAGCTTTTAATATTTAATTTTTAATTTAAATATAATATTAGCTACTAATTTGTGAATTATAAGCTATTATTCATTGTTTTATATTTGCTATGCAACTTTTGGATAACAGTTTAGTATCAATTTTTTAATAAGTTGATTTCATTTAACAAAGCCGAAAGAAGAATAAATTAAATCTAATAAAAATAATTTATTCCTAACTTTAGTTTTAACTTTTTAATAATCAGGGGATAAAATGTCTAAATTACTAAAAGCATTGAAAAAATCATCCATGGTTGTTGCTGGAGCAACATGTATAGCCCTAGGAACAGTGGGTTCAGCACGGGCGGAAAATACAGTCATTGATTTTGAAAGCCTAGCTCAACCTGGTGGGGGTCTTACCAGACATGGTTTTGTCTATGGCGAAGATGGCTACACACTTACCAATAATGGTCGTCCTTTTGACTTTGGGACATTCAATACAGGAGAGAGGAGGTATCAAGGTTCTACAGCGTTGTTCAACCTGACTATCGGCGGCGAGATAGTTCTGACAAAAGATGATGGTGGTCTTTTTGACCTTCTTTCTATTGACCTGGGAGAACTCAATGTTCCTGTGTCAACATCGGTTAGTTTTGTTGGGACAAAATCTGATTCAACCACTGTTGAAAAGACATTTAACCTAGATGGTATTTTTGGGCTTGAGACTTTTGCGTTTGAAGGCTTTTCACAACTTACTTCAGTAAGTTGGACGCAAGACAGTCCTTTTCATCAATTTGACAATATTGTGGTTGCTGATAGTAAAAGTACCCCCGAACCCGCTTCAATGTTAGGTCTACTAGGTATAGCCGCACTTGGTACCGCTTCTAAACTGAAGAATAAGAAGACCAAGATTTAATGCAACATAAATAAATAAATAAATAAAATGGGGTATTGCTGTTGAACTAAGTCGGATGGGTGACGGCATTGAGCCGAGATACATGTAATTTCCTGCTGTCCTGGTCTCGAAAAGCTCGCTATATATGGCTTTGAGTAATTTTTAAGTAAAGTTGACCTCAAAGAGCGATTTTGAAGTATATTTCGCCACAAAAACAGAAGTTTTCATTTTTGAAATTGTCATATAGAAATATTTCATCACTCCATTTACCCAAACAGCTATCCCCCGAAACTTCTACATTTCTTCATTGAATGGACTGCACTACTTCTGTATCCTTATAAATCAGAAAGTCAAAAAACATTTAAACCTATATATAGCAAGAGTTTCCAGACCAGGACAGCAGGTTTTTACACAATGCCGTTATTAATTGTTTCTCATCCTTGCGCGGATATTAATATCCGCGCATGAATACTAATTGTTTTAGGGGGGATTTTTAGCTCTTATCCGTACGCGAATATTAATATTCGCGAATGTCACATCATTACTTAAGGCTCGACAGGATAAATAAAAATGCTGACACTGCTGACACTGCTGAACGGCGAATATATATACCCCTGGAAAGTTCAACACATCAATTTCATAATCCGTCAAAAGGATTTTTTCGTCTAAATTTTTTGTCTACAATCGTCTAAAACCCTTGATATACAAGGTTTTTAGGGGATATACAGGGATTTTTATTTGATACTTTTGTGTAGACGCTGTAGACATAGTATCGACGGTTTATATAGCGTAATAAGATGCTTATATCCCTTGTAAATTAGTATTGTTAACCACTCATATCAAGACTTTACTTACTTAATTGCAATAATATTTCTTGAATGTAGACAGTTAGTATACGGGGTGTATACAACTAATCCCATAACCCGTCAAAACGGTTAGGTGCGAGTTGGGTGTAACGTACTGTGTGAGTAATGCACTTGTGACCGAGATAATCTTGAATGCGTCGGGTATCGGTTCCCTTTTCAGCTAGTGCATATCCGCAGCTGTGGCGTAGCATATGAGGATGCAAGGGGAAATCAAAATCAGCAACCTCACCAGCCCTTAATATGATTGTTCGGACTACATCGTCACTCATGACGGTACCGCGTTCGCTCATAAATATCCAAGGAGTTTGATGCTTAGTTTCCTTCTTATACTTTTTGAGTAGTTTTAATTCTTCTGGATAAATGGGTTGTACGGAGTCATTGCCGTGCTTCATTCTTTTGACATGTAACCGGGCGGTTTCAAAATCTACATCACTCCATCTAAGTCTTAAGGCTTCATTGACTCGTAATCCGTGACGGTACATCATAAGAAGAAGAAGTTCATCACGTAATTGGTTTCTACCTACAGATTTAGCAGCAGCGATTAATCGTTTAACCTCATTTGGACGTAAATATTCTCGACTTCTGCGGTCAATATTTTTTGGTTTCACCAGTTTTTGAGTAGAAACATTCGGTAAATTGCAATCGCGGTTAATTTTATCTGCATCATATACTAACTTCAAATGCTTGTGTTTTCGTGGCTTATAAACGTTCATAACAACTAACATTCGGGGGAATATTCTTTTTACCGCAAGTATCCCACGTATTTACCTCAGCCACAAAATAAATACGCGATCCATTTTTGAGTGTCGCGTAGTTGTCGGGTTATATTTATTAACTAGTTAGTAGCGAGTCAATGAATTTATCTAAGGCAAGCGCTATCCGCTCTTTATTTTCTGCTCGCTTGACTACCTTCCATTGAGATAAGATTTTACTTTTTATCTCCTCTAAAGCTTTTTTATCATCTTGCCTGAGTGCTGGCTCCTTCTCCTTTGCACTCAGGCTACCAACTTTCCCTCCAAGTCATCCAAGCGCTCTTGGAGCGTTTTTAACTGTGCCTGGACTATCTGTTTAACTTCTTGCTGCTGTAAAGGTGCCAATGC
>JBCCDL010000351.1:0-6547 GCA_039030815.1 Cyanobacteria bacterium P01_A01_bin.83
CTAATTCTTTGCTAGTAAAAACTTTAACTAGCGGTATCAATCGCAAAAATCTTCCCATCCAGGCGATAACCTTAAACCACTTCATCGTATCTCCCAAACACGCCGTACTGGTGACGAAAACCCCCCCTGGTTTGAGCATCTGGTAAACTTTAGCAATTACTTCTTTCTTGTTTTCAAGTAAGTGCAAAATACCCAGTCCTAACACTACATCAAATGTTTCATCGGCTACAGTTAATTCTTCGATAGTCAATTGTTCAAAGGTGACATTGTTGATGTTTTGTGCCTCAGCTTTACCTTGAGCAATTTTAATCATTTCCGACGAGAAATCTATTGCCCTCAGATGTTTAACATAAGGTGCGTGAATAATAGCAGTCCCTCCCGTACCGCAGCCAAACTCTAGCACTGACATATCTGGCTTAAAGTATTCCTGTGTAACTTGCAGTTTTTTCTGATAAGCTGCTTCATCAGCAATAGGTTGTTGAGAATAACTTTCTGCGGTTTTGTCCCAAAATTTAGCTGAATGATTCATGGTATTTTCTTTCTTATCTTTCTATTTCTTCCACTTCCCAGCACACCAGACAATTAATGTCAGAGCGACAATTTCTATAGCTGCCAAAAATACATCATCAAGATCTCTCGCTCCATTATTGATAACAAACGCCATGGTTATTGCACCTGCGATGATGTTTGCCCAGCGATTGATTCTGTCCTTTGAATTTGATTTAGCGATCTTCCCAAATCCTTTAATGCCAGAATGCGATTGAGTTCGGCTAGTTGACTCGCACTATAGTAACGATGCCCGCTGGTGCGATCGATTTTAACGGGTTGAAACAAACCGATTTCATCGTAGTAACGCAACAACCGCTTGGAAACTTGAGCGATACGTGCGTATTCCCCAATACTGTACATGATGTTTGTATCTCGTTTACTTCTCTGTATTTTTTAAGATAGGGGGTGACGTAACGTGAAGTTCAACCAAGACTCAAAATTTCTTTACATTATAATTAAAGCGATCGCTCTAATACAATTTCGCTATCAAGCATTTTCCCAATATAATGTTTGATTTTTGTCTGTATCAAAAAAAACAGAATAGAGTTTAGATCTTTGGTTTGATTATCTATCAATACAAGTGCATTAATAGTAGCTTGACACTTTCTTTCAAGCTTGGCTCAAAAATTACTAAAATATATCAAATTAAACTTATTTAGGTAGAGACTAAAGAAGCTTAAATTACACTATTTTTACACTATTTAATGTGATTTAGGTAAATCAAAATCTCTACGCAATATATTGTTTTATTTATTTCCCTAATTTGTAATCTAAATGAATAGAAGAAAAATACTATCCTTGTTCAGTGTATTTTGTCTGAGCTTAATTTTGACGATCAGTTGTTCCCCAGCACCTCAATCTTCCGATTCAGGGACATCTAATGCACCAGAAGGAGATGTGATTGTAATTGGCTATAGTAACTGGGCTGGTTGGTGGCCTTGGGCGATCGCCGAACAAGAGGGTTTGTTTGCTAAAAACAACGTCAATGTCGAAATGAGATGGTTTGATGGCTATTTAGCATCAATGGAGGCTCTTGCTGCGGGTCAGTTGGATGGTAATTGTCAAACCCTCAACGATACTATTTCTTTTGCGGCTGATGCTGTCAATGGTGAAGTAGCAATTTTGGTTAATGATAATTCTGCTGGTAACGACAAAATTATTGTTGCCGAAGAAATCAATACTATTGAAGATTTAAAAGGGAAAAAAGTCGCTATCGAAGAAGGGGTAGTTGACGATTTTCTACTTACTTTGGCACTAGAGTCTAAAGGCATGTCCCGTGATGATGTAGAAATTGTTCCCCTCGAAACAGGTGCAGCGGCGGCAGCTTTTGCTTCAGGACAAGCGGATGCGGTGGGTGCATTTCCCCCATTTTGGCTGACAGCATTGAAAAGAGAAGGCTCAAAAGAATTAATCTCCTCGGCAGAATTTCCTGGAGCGATTCCCGACTTACTAGTAGTAACGCAAAAGCTAATTGATGAGCAGCCAGAAAAAGCACAAGCATTGGTTAATACTTGGTTTGATGTTTTAGAGTTTATGGAGCAAAATCCTGAAAGAGCTGATGAAATCATGGCTGCTAGAGCAGACGT
The DNA here is from genome assembly GCA_039030815.1 of Cyanobacteria bacterium P01_A01_bin.83. Lineage (GTDB taxonomy): Bacteria > Cyanobacteriota > Cyanobacteriia > Cyanobacteriales > Xenococcaceae > Waterburya. The sequence goes on from JBCCDL010000351.1 coordinate 2,136, forward strand.
CACGGTGGACGAACTTCAGCTATTTAAAGATGGAACCAAAATGTTTACCATCGAAGATAATTTGGAGGCATTTAGTGATGGCGATAGTATGAAACATATGCCTTTTGCAGCCAGACAAATGGCGGATTTTATGATTAGCGTTGATTTTATTCCTGAAGCTCCAGATTTAACTAAAATTTTGGACGATCAGTTTGTCAAAGCTTACGCTGCTGCTGCTAACTAAGCCTTATTTACAATTGCTAGTTTTTGTATTAGTGCCTAGCTAAATCCAGATTCTGATTTATGATAGCTAGGCATTTGATCTTGTCAAAAGACAATCTTTGAACATAATTCAAAATATTAGAATAAAACTATCGCTCAATTATTTATTATATTTAAAACATTTTAGTTATAAAGTTAATCAAGATTTGATTGCTATTTTTTTGACTTAATCACTGTAGCTTGCCATAGCGATATTTATAACAATCAGCAATTAGAACTATATTTAACTATATTTGATTTATGCTCAATATATATAATAGATCTCTTGCATGAATCAAAGATTAATCATTTTCCTTTTAACCTTTGATATTTTCTCTCTTAATCAAGTAGTTCATAATGATTTATGCAAGAAATTTAATGAGTTTGCTTATTAGTATTAACATTTACCAAAGCAATATATAAATAATGACTGAAACTGAATCAATTAAGCTTGCCAATAATAAAGTTGCTGATAAAAACCTCAAGCCCACTACTTTTTGGCGAATTGCGCAAGATATTCCTCAGTCTTTATCTTGGATATTATTCTTTTTATCAATTGCAGTTCCTCTGCTCGTTTGGTTACTTGTTAGTCAATATTCAGGAGTAAATTCAACTTTCCTACCTTCTCCTGCGGATGTAATCCAAGCTTTTGGGAGATTATGGTCAAAAGGTTATTTAGTTAAAGATAGCTTAAGCAGCTTTACCAGAGTCAGCGCAGGATTTATTTTGTCAGCAATTGTTGCTGTTCCTATGGGAATTCTGATGGGAACTTTTGCCAGCATTCGGGCTTTGTGCGAACCAATTATTGGCATTGTGCGCTATATGCCAGCCCCCGCTTTTATTCCTTTACTAATTATCTATTTAGGCATTGATGAAGCACCGAAAATAGCTTTGATATTTATCGGCACAGTCTTTTTTAATATCTTGATGATTATGGACAGCGTTAAATTTGTTCCTCAAGATTTGATTGAAACTACTTATACTTTGGGGGGTAAACGTTGGCAAGTGCTATTGCAGGTAATTACTCCCTATATAGTTCCGCGAATTATAGATACTTTTAGAGTAAATATGGCAGCTTCTTGGAATTTGGTGGTGGTAGCTGAATTATTGGCAGCTAATGAAGGCTTGGGAAAAAGAATTCTGTTAGCGCAAAAGTTCTTAAGGACAGAAGAAATATTTGCTTGTTTAATTATTTTAGGCTTGATTGGTTTTGCGATCGATCTGTTCTTTCGTTTATTAGTTAGATTGACCTGCAAATGGGCGTTTTAATCAGTCAATAGTCAACAGTCAACAGTCAACAGTCAACAGTCAACGATTATCACAAACAAAACTTAGGGTGGGCATTGTGATTAATAACGATCGAAAATCAACCATTTGGGTAATGCCCACCAGTAGTAATCAGTAGGGTGCGAACGGCCGTTCGCCCATACAGTAATCAGTAATCAGTAATCAGTAATTAATCAATGCATCTAGAAATATCTCGTTTGTATAAGCAGTTTTCGAGCAAAAAGGGAACAACCGTTGCTCTCAAAGATATTAACATGCATGTGGAAAGAGGAGAATTTATCTGTACAGTGGGTGCATCTGGTTCGGGTAAATCAACATTACTACGGTTAATTGCTGGTTTAGATTTTCCCACTTCAGGAAAAATTACTGTAGATTCTTCGACCGTAACAGGACCTGGTGCAGACAGGGGTATGGTTTTTCAGAAATATACTCTTTATCCTTGGATGACAGTGCAAAAAAATGTTGAATTTGGCTTAAAGTTACTGGGCATCTCTGAATCAAAACGACGCGAAATAGCGGCTTATCACCTTGATATTGTCGGATTATCCAATTTTGCCCAATCTTTACCCAAAGAGCTATCTGGAGGCATGAAACAGCGAGTAGCGATCGCCCGTGCTTTAGCTACCAAACCAAAAATTTTGCTGATGGATGAGCCATTTGGAGCATTGGATATTCAAACTAAAGAAAGTATGCAGCAATTTCTACTGGAAATTTGGCGCAAAACGGGCAGTACGATCTTTATGATTACCCATGATATTAGAGAAGCTGTCTTTTTGTCCCAAAGAGTTTATGTTCTCTCTGCCCAACCAGGAACAGTGAAACGAGAAGTTAAGATTGAATTACCCCCAGAACGAGATTTTACAATCAAACGACAGTCAATCTTTCATCAATACGAAGATGAGATTACTAATTTGTTGAGGTCTAGTTGAGGTGATCGAGTATCACCTGAAATACTTCTTTAGCCTCAATAGTTTCTTTATTTACTAAATCTTGCTGTTGGGTAATTAGTAAAGGCGATCGCTCTATAGAATCAGTTCGGTGTCCATGAGAACCTTTAACTAGGCTGGCATCTAAGGGAATCACGTCTAATAGGTAACGGAAACCAAGTTTCTTCTTGAGCAAAGTTGATGCCACTTTAACTTTAGGTAAACTTAACTGCGGATCAATAAATAGTTCCACAGGATCGAAACCAGGTTTGCGATGGATATCCACAGTACGGGCAAAATCGGGGGCGCGATTATCATCTAGCCAATAGTAATAAGTAAACCAGGCGTTAGAATTTGCGATCGCTACAAATTCTCCTGAACGTGAATGATTGAGATGATATTGTTCTTTGCCTGCTTGGTCTAAAACTAAATCAATTCCTGCTGTATTTTTCAGAATGCCTCTTACTTGGGACATGCAGCTAGGATCATTAACGTAAACATGGGCAATCTGATGATCGGCAACGGCAAAAGCTTTACTGGCACCAGGAATTAGAATTTCTCTACCTAATTCTTCCCTAACAGTAATTAAACCCTGCTGTCTCAATAAGCGATTGAGATGAATCGGCTGATCAACTTCAGTAATGCCGTATTCCGAAAGCACAATTACTTTGGCACCTTTGGCTTCGTAGAATTCAATCAAATTCTGACATACTCGATCTATTTCCTGGAGATCCTGAGCAATATTATCAGGATTGATACCAATCTTTTGTAAGCAGTAATCAAGATGAGGTAGATAGACCAAAGTTAAAGTGGGACTATATTTCAACTCAACCTTTTTAGCAGCATCGGCAATCCATTGACTCGATTTGATAGAAGTATTTGGACCCCAGAAGTTAAATAAAGGAAATTGTCCCAACTCATCACTTAACCAGTCACGTAATTCCATCGGTTCAGTATAAACATCAGGAATCTTTCTACCATCGGCGGGGTACATTGGACGAGGCGTTACCGCATAGTCCACCGTCGAATACATGTTATACCAACCAAACAGATTAGCGCAGGTAAAATCAGGATCAAGCATACGCGCCTTTTCCCATATTTTCGGGGCTTCAACCAGCTTATTAGACTGTCGCCATAGCTGGACTTCGCATTGATCGCGGAAGTACCAACCATTAGCTACAATGCCGTGTTGGTCAGGATTTTCTCCCGTATAGTAAGTTGCTTGGGCAGTACAGGTAACGGCAGGTAGCACTGGTTTAATCGATGTAGTTTTGCCCTGCTGTTGCCAACTAGACAAAAATGGTGTGTGTTCACCAATTAATTCTGGAACTAAGCCTACTACATTTAAAACAACTGTTTTATTCATGAGATGATTAGGTGATTAGGTGATTAGGTGTTAATTGTTAATTGTTCATTGTTAATTGTTAATTGTTCATTGTTAATTGTTAATTGTTCATTGATGCTTGATAAAACCCATTGATATTCCCGTTCGATAGATGTCACAATATCTAACTTCAATTCCTTTGGTAATACTTCCCAGGTATAGGTTTCTATTTCCAGATGTTGACCTATAGAGTCATAAGGCAACATGTTTAACAGCCTGACAATATGATCTTGAGTTGATTCAAATGGCTGAAATTTAGGAATAAAGATCGGTACATGAAAGTGAGTGCGCCATTGTAGGGCTTCGGTAGTTAAAAAATGTTTTAAGGCATCAGTTAAATCAGAATAATGTTTGAGATTGCCATTGGTATCTCGGGCAATTACTTGATGCAGATAAGTAGATTCAGCAAAAGAATCAAGTTTGGCTAAAATATCCTGTCTTTGATTTATTTCAGTGGGAATATCAATTTTTATTGCCGAACTAAGCTGAATTTTGCCAATTTTAATACCTGCCTGCTGCAAACTGTGAATAATATACTGGGGTGATTCATATTCCACAGCAAAATGACAGGTATC
>JBCCDL010000352.1:0-6544 GCA_039030815.1 Cyanobacteria bacterium P01_A01_bin.83
AAGTTGTTTTAATTTTTTCATCTTGGTATGCGCGATCATATCTCTATTTATTCTTAACGCTTATATAGTGTTTTAAAAAGCAATAATACACTACATATAGTAGTTGACTAATAAGCAAGTTGCTTAACTTGTCACGATTGGCTAATAGCTAATAGCTAATAGCTAATAGCTAATGGCTGGGCGAAGCCCTTTATCTGGCGCGAAATTCAACAGTATCGCTTTTAATCGTAATGTCATAGTTGCCGAAGAAGCTTTGCCCCAGTAATCCCATATCTAATGAAGGAGAAGTAATTACCCGAGGACTTGTTTGTTTAAGCTTACCGACTCCAATGGAATATACATAGCCCGCAGGCATTTTAAAATAATTGCTGCTAGGAGTAGAAACCCAAACATAATCTGTATGATTAACCTGCAATTTATTTGCCATTTGTTGAGTAATAACTACGCTGCTAGCGCCAGTATCTAGCATCATCTCAAAGATATATTTGTCGTTAAATTTAACATCGATTACAGGAATACCAGAACGTCTACTTTTAATTGGAACAATCTGGATTCCAGCTTGTTGAGGATATTTATTAGTAGATTGAACCGAAGGAGAAAATCTTCTATTAGAACGTCTGGTGGAATTAGAATTATAATTTTGACAAAGATGACTTAAATCTATGGGATTGCCGTTACCATCTAACATAAAGCAAGACGAACCACTTTGAGCTTGTACAGAAATAGCTACGGCATTAAATATTATTGACCATAGGGTGATAGTAAATAATTTTTTCATTTTATATAGATAAGACTAGTTATTATAATCAGTTAGCTAGATATACAGCTTATTTTTATAATGAGATTTAATAACCAGCCTATCTTTTTTTGCTGATGCTCTTGTAGATACAGATCACTCTAGCTTTACAAAGCTTAGTCGCCACACAGTTTGCTAATTTGCTGTTGGTCAATTTTAAGATTGGAATTATTTAACAATTCCGTATTTAGTTCCCTTACATATTTTTCTACGGCTGTAGTAATCTCAGGAAGCCAAAATTAGCCCTTACTTGAATATTGTTGCCAAACTGAAAATAAATGCCATTTATCATTTTAATCTTTGGTAAATTTTAAAATTGGATGTTGTTCATAATCCATTGATTCATAATAAAAGTCTGAAATGATATTTATATCAACTTTTTCAGACTAATTGTGAAAAGCTATTGCTAATTCCAACAAAAGAATATTTTCTTCACTAAAGAATAACTTTTGGTCAACAAAAATTTGTAAATCACCTTCGACTTCCGCAACGATTATCGATTCTAGGTGTTGCTCAATTTGTTCAAAAGCTTTACTAATTCTGCCGTCAGGTTCAACATCCATCTCTACAGTGTTTAATCATTCTCTTAGGTTATTGATTAGACGCTGATGCTGATTGATTCTTTTGTTTTTTTCTCTTTCTTTTTCGTCTATGAAATGACTTGAACAAAGTTGATTTAATTTCATCTGAATATTACTTTTATAACTTATAGAGGTTACGCAAAAACATATTACAACAAATCAATAAATGTTGGCGACACAATAAATAATTTAAAGTAAAGTAGGTATCGCGCACTTTGAAATATCTTTCGGTGTTTTGAAACTGCTTTAATTTCATTTATCTTTACGTTTCTCCAAATTAATAATCGCTTTATAGTGATAGTAGCTATCAGATTTACCAGGATCAGCAAATCTTGCTCTAGCTATTAACTCATCAGCTTGCTTCCAGTTACCATCAACTAGCGAAATTAATTTAGCTCTTAGCTGATAAGCTAGTTGTTTTCTCCTCACAAATTGATGATAGTCACAAACCTGACCTACTTGTTTGTGTTTCCCAAATAGAAAATTTAAAAAATTCATATTGTGTATATTAAACAATGCAAATATAAAATAAATACTTACATTTTAATTGCACAATAATATAATTCAATTAATCAACATCACTCTTACTTCACTTCCTGATGTAATCAGCTTCTGACCAAGAGCAACGATCGCCAGTCCATTAGTTTGAGCTAAATTAATTAAATTACCTGAACTATGACTACCGCCAGCTAAAGCAAATTCATACTTACCATTAACTAAATGAACTTGCCCCCACAGATAGGTTTCTCTTCTTCCCCCAGCTTTTAAATTGTGGCGAGTCACGGCATTAACAAAACTAGGTTGATAGCTGGCAGATCCTGAAAGTTTCTGTAAAGCAGGTTGGACAAAACGCCAGCAGCTTACTAACGCCGATACGGGATTGCCTGGGATACCAAAATATAAGCAATTATTGTCATTAAAAGTAGCAACAGTTAAAGGTTTACCTGGTTTTACTGCCACGCTACGAATATGTAGAGTGCCGCCCAATTCAGTTAAAATTTGGTCTACATAATCATAATCGCCGACAGATACCCCTCCTGTAGACAGCACCATATCTGCTGAAGAGATAGCTTGAGCGATCGCCTGTTTTAGTTGTTCAGGACGATCTCTAACAATACCTAATTTAAGGGGAATTCCTCCATTGTTGCTGACGAAGCTAGCCAAAGCATATTGATTAGAATCGACAATTTGTCCAGGTCGTAAAGTTTGTTCGGGAGTTACTAATTCGTCTCCTGTAGAGAGAATTGCTACTCGTGGACGACGATAAACCGAGAGTTTAGTACATTGTGCTGTAGCTAATACCGCTATCTCCGCTGCGCCGATCTTTGTTCCTGCCTCCAGTAATGGTGTTCCTGCTTGATAAAAAGCACCCTGATGCCGCACAAATTCTTGTAATTGAGGTGCTTTAACAATTGTGACTTGATTAGCTTCTCTATGGGTATTCTCCTGCATGACGATAGTATCTGCCCCCTGGGGAAGCATTGCCCCAGTAAAGATGCGGGCAGCTTGTCCAGATTCAATCTTGGCTGTAGGGCGGTCGCCTGCGGCAATTTCGGTTATGATCTCTAAACTTACTGGATCATTCTCACCACAGCTTTTCACATCTTCATACCTTACTGCATAGCCATCCATTGCTGAGTTATCCCAGTGAGGAACATCTAACTTACCGACTACAGGCTGTGCCAAAATGCGATCGTTGGCTGTATCTAACTCAACTATCTCTGTATTCTGCTCAGAATTTAGAACTTTAACTAGATCGAGAATAATTTTTTCGGCTTCGTTTACAGACAACATAAAAACAATTGGCAACTGACAATGGACAATTGGTAACTCAACTAGTTTAGTATCATCCCTCTTAATATAATTAATTTAGTTATCTAACAGTACGCAGGTATTTATCTATAATTGGTTTATCTGGTGAACTGATATTCGGGGGCAGTTTGTTGAGTTTAAAAAAATGTAGTTGATTACCTTCATTTTCATTTACTTTAAGCTCACCTCTAAACTTCCGAGATGTATAAACAGCAACCACATTAACGACAATATCTCCATGAGGATATTGATAAATCAATTCCTGTCCTGAAAACAAATCAAACCAATCAAGCTCATCTAAATTTAAGCCAGTTTCTTCTAAAGCTTCACGCCGCGCTGTTTGCGCCAAAGATTCTCCAATCTCCATGCTGCCACCGATTAGTCCCCACTGTTGATTATCTTTTCGGTGCTGAAATAACAGACGATTTTGAGAATCAAAAATTAATATAGCGGCACCAGGAACAATTAAAGGACGATGCCCAACTAACCCTCGAAGTTCGCGAACATAACTCATAAAATATAAAAAACAGAAGCTAAACTAACAAACATAAATCATCAATTATTAAAAGAGCTTATATTTTTAGAGCCTTTAACTTAAAGTCAAAATTAAGAGCGAATTTTACACATACAATATACTAACTATCCAAATCATGTATGACGATTATAAACCTGAGCCTAATTATCGGAGATATCCGAAAGTTCCCCTTAATAGAAGGACTGGTGCCTTTGCGATCGATTTTTTGAGCGTCTGGTTTATCAGTTCGTTTTTTGCGTCTAATCTATTTTTTCAATGGTTAGTTTTCTTGCCTACCTGGTTAATTTGGCGAGTATTGATTGTGGAAAAAAATCTGGGTCAAAGTTTGGGTCGTTGGGCTTTTGATACCAAAATTATCGATCCTCGATTCAATCGTATTCCAGAATTAAAGGCATTAGTTAAAAGAGAATTAATTATAGGCTGCGGTGCCGCTTTGGCGATCGCTGGATTACAAATCAATGTGCGTAATGGCTTATCGATGTTACTGTTGATAGCTCCTTTAATAATCGATTGTTCCCTAGCTTTATTAGATGAAGAGACTAACTTGGCTTTTCATGATCGTATTGCCCAGACATATATGATCCAAACCGAAAGAGGATTTTCTTTGGATTTGAGGGCTAAAAAAATATTTGGTCAAATCCAGCGTCGTGTGCGAAAATAGTAAGCTGCGTGTCAAACTCGCGCGTTCCCTTGCGCCTGTCGGCGGCGCGGGGTCGCTCGTCAATATAGATAGACATAATTATTAACTTTTAGCAAAAATCATGGCAAGCAAGAAAGGCGTACGCATCATTGTTACTCTAGAATGCACCGAGTGTCGCAGCAACACTAATAAGCGTTCTCCTGGTGTATCTCGCTATACCACAACTAAAAACCGTCGCAATACTACAGGCAGAATGGAATTGAAGAAATTCTGTACTCATTGCAACACCCATACTGTACACAAGGAAATTAAGTAATTTCTGAGCATAATTTTAGCTAGTTCATCTTCCATAAGTAAAAATCATGGCATATTATCGTAAGCGTCTTTCCCCAATCAAACCCAGCGATCCCATCGACTACAAAGACATCGAGTTACTCCGCAAATTTATTACCGAAAGAGGTAAAATATTGCCCCGTCGCATCACAGGTTTGACAGCCCAGCAGCAAAGAGATCTGACTGTAGCCGTTAAAAGAGCTAGAGCGATCGCTTTATTACCTTTTGTGAACAAAGAAGGTTAAATAAAAAGCTATTTTTAGAGTTCGGTGGAGATAATCAGCCAGCGAAAAGTAAACTAGGAAATAGTGTTGTAAGCAAATCTCAAGTACAAAGCTGGTGGAACAAGGAAAGCTGATTGAATTCAGAGTGCAAGGAGAACCTCGTCTTGCAGTTACCGAAAGACCAGAAGGTAAAAAAGATTGGATTGTAATTGATGCAGGGGGACAGTCACATAAGATACGCCCCCAAAGAGTCGATTATACGGTTACTGGTACCTATGAACCAGGAGAAATCGAGAGCTTTTTAGCCGAAGTTGAACCCTATCTAGATCCTAGTAGTCTGGAAATAGCTTGGGAAATGTTGATTGAAGATAATGAAACTGCCACGCCGCAGCAAATGGCAGAGCTATTATTTTCCGATCAAAGTGCCGCAGCTTGTTATGCGGCGCATTGTTTGCTTAGTCAAGATAAAATTTATTTTAAGCATAAATCTGATCATTACGAACCTCGTCCTGCTTCACAAGTAGAGGAAATTAAGCACCAAATAGAGGTTCAAGCCCAGAAAGAACAGGAAAAATCTGAGTTTGTCAATCACCTCAAACAAGCTCTAGAAGGGGCAGACATTCAATGGAGTGAAAGCGATCGCCTACGGTTAGAATCGATTGAAAAGGTCGCACTGCAAGCTGGTAATCCCTCCAAGTTGGCTCAAGAAATACTTAAAGAGGCAGGTAGAAATTGTGATGCCCAAGGAGCTTTTCAACTGCTGGTAGATTTAGGATGGTGGAGTAAGCACGAAAACCTATTTTTACGCCGTAGTGCTTATCCGACAACATTCTCTAAAAAGGTACTTGATGTGGTGCAACCCCGTCTCCAGTCCGATCCTGCTCAAGATAATAGTAATCGCTTAGACCTAACCAGTCTCAAAGTCTGTACCATTGATGACGAAAGCACCACCGAAATTGATGATGGCTTGAGCGTTGAATATTTGGCAAATGGTGCCACTAAAATTTGGATTCATATTGCCGATCCGACTCGCATCGTTAATCCTGAAGATGAACTGGATTTAGAAGCCCGTCGCCGCAGCACCAGTCTCTATCTGCCTACAGGAATGGTTCCCATGTTCCCTCCAGAGTTGGCAACGGGTCCCATGAGTTTGGTACAGGGTCAGGTATGTTCTGCCCTGAGTTTTGGCGTGATTCTTGATGAAGATGGGGGAATTGAGGAGTATGAAATCCACCCCAGCTTAATTAAACCTACCTATCGCCTGACCTATGATGATGTAGATGAGATGTTGCAGTTGGGAGTGCAAAATGAACCCGAAATTGCTGATTTGGCAAGAATTTCCTATCTAAGAAGAGACTGGCGTAAATCACAGGGTTCAATTCAAATTAAGATGCCCGAGTCGATCATCAAGGTTAAGGACGATGAGTCGGTGGCGGTCCCGTGCCACCGCGGCGCCTGCGGCGCGCCGAGCAGGCCCAGGGCGGCGGGCCGGCTGCGCTGCGAGAGGCGGCCGAGGCCGAGATCGAGGCGCCGGACTGCATGCACCGGACCGGGGCCTACCGCCGCCGGGTCGCGGCGGCGGCGCTGGCGCATGGGCTCTACGGCGCCACCCCTCCTGCGCCG
>JBCCDL010000353.1:0-6543 GCA_039030815.1 Cyanobacteria bacterium P01_A01_bin.83
ATTTCTAGCCCTAATTTTATATCCATTGGTTATTAATTCAACTCCAGCAAGGCTTGAGCACAGAAGTCAAGCCTTGCCTCATGCTTATTCAGTTACGGGTTCTTGGGGAGGGTTCTGGTCTTCAGTCGAGAATTCGGTGTAGGAAATCTCAGTTTCAGATGCTGACAATGCCCAAACTTCACCCTTATATGCACCAGCCAAGGTTGCATCAAAATCGAAGTTGTAGTTTGGAGGCATTTTTTCCAAGACAGCAAGAGGCGCTTTGTTATCATCAAAACCAGTTGCTAAGATAACAGGTTGTCCAGTACTACGAACTGTCAAACCTACACGAGAAGCGTTAGCCTTTAGAATTCGTTTTGGTTCGTTTTTCTTAAGGTCGATATCTTTAGAGCTTGGAAAAGCTTCGCCGGAATAAAGTCTAGGCTGTAATGCCATAAGTAATTCTTCCCTGTAGTTGTTGACTACATAAGTAACTAAGTTTTCGTTCTGAGATGATTCGAGTAAATCTATCTGTATCTTCCAAATAGCGCTAGAATCATCCAAGCGCCGAAAAGCTATTTTTTGCTCTTCAATGCCCACAGGGAAGTAAAAGGTGAAGATTTCCAGGTCTTTCCTGTAGGAGAATCTTTTGGGGTTGTAAATATTAGTCCCTTTGGAGTCTACAAACGCCGGAGCGATCGCTCCTTTTAAATATTCATTGTTTTTATAGTTTGATAAGTAATGCTTGATTCTAAAAACTTCACCAGAAACTATTTTAGAAAAGCTCCAATCTTTTTTTACAAAATAAGTTCCTAGAATATTCCAAGTCATACACTGAAGTTAGAAATATCATCTATCTTTTTCTCAATCCTTTGCAAGTCTTGGTGTACAGCGTCAACACTCTCACCTACATACTTCCAGACTCTAAGTTGTATGTCACGGTGCCATCTAGGGAAAGTAAACTCTAATCCGTACTGCTTATAATCGTAGTTTCGTAAATCAATTAAGATAGGTCTAGATAGTCCTATTCTCCAGTGGCTAATCCCTGTAAATTGTCGTGAAACAAAGGCTCCAGAATATATAAATCCCTGGCAATATCCCGCTAGCCACCATCTATTATTAGCTGACTTACTATCAATTAAAGCTACATATAAAGGCGATGCAGTTTTAAATAAAATTGGTTTAATAGGGACTAATATTTTTTTTTAGAATCAGAACTTATTAAAGCTTTTCTTCTAACATTTTTAATTTGCTGCCAGTTACGCGGGCTTAATTTTAAAGTCATAATTTAAACATTTTTAGTTAATGAGTGTTTTGTGAACCAAACACTCATTAAGCAATTAACCGATGGGGTGTTGTATTCCGTCGTCAGATACAAAATACTTGGGTTTATTTTTAGTCGCCTTACTCAAAAAAGCTGAAATCTTGGGAATCGTCATACTTCCAGGCATGGGAACTTGAGCATATTTTTGACTCCCCTTGGTTGTTTTTTTATCACCAATAGGTATCTTAATGTGCTTGGTTCCTTTGCTACCTCTAATAGGTATAATGATTCCTTTTTTACTCTTACGAGTAGGGGTTTTTTTCTCCGTCGAGAAGCCAAATAGCTTGGCATTCTTTTCAAGCATATAGCTATATATGGCTTTCCCATCCTTTCGCTTCCCCACAGCAACCGTTACTCGTGGTCCTAGGGGTACTCCTTTAGGCATTATTTAAACTCCTTCCTGAATCCTCTGCTAATTTCTATTCACTTAAAAATTAAGGGATGTAATCAGTGGCAGTTACAATAGGTTGTCCACTGCTATCTAGAGCAAAAGTTACAGGTAAGGTTGCAGTAACAGTTGCAACACTTTCTTCAGCGTCAATTGCAATAGTTACGTTATTAGGTCTTGTCTCTTCAGGTATGGTTAATTCACTTGCTTGGAGTTGAAATCCTAACTCTAGGAGTGCTGCGGCTTGATTAGTTGAATTTAAGTCAGTTTGTGCAAATGGTGCAGGCATTGTTATTACCTCTATACAGATGTGTTACTTGGTTATCTAAATGTAAAAAGTTATATCCTCTATTGCTTCTGTATAAGCACTTAGACAAATTGCGCGAATATTAATAACCGCGTATGTTTATAAAATTTCTAAAAATAGTGTCGCCATAAAGGATTAATCCCTTTATTGCTTCCATTGGGATAATAATCAGCTCGTAAAGGAATCATTCTGTTAATTTGTATATTTTTTCTGAATATATGTTGAAAATTATTAGTTTTGAATTTACTTGAAACGTATTTAAGTAAATTGCTTCTAATAAACTTTTCGGCATTTTCATGTGAATTGCTGTAAATAGTAATTCTTCGTTTATCTTTTAATTCGACAGTAGCTCCATACTGTCCTTTGGTGTACTGAGATATATCAGGTTTTTTGTTTCCGTTGTAATGGGGAATATAAATTGTATAATTTCCCGAACGCGGTTTATTTTCGGCTCTAAATACTATTGCTAGTTGAGGAATATCATTACCTGGTTGCGGTTCCCATATCAAGGGGAATGAAGCGATCGCTTCTGCTTGAGATTTTCCAAAGCCAAAAGTAAACCAGAAACTAAGAACTTTGTTCATTATTAATTGAGCAGTATCTGAATCCTTGATTTTCAACTCATTTAATAGTGCAGGAATACGGCTTTTAGGTTTTTCTTTTCGTAGCTTAATTTGAGCTTTTTTAATTTGCAGATTGTGTACTCTCCTTTGAAATTTGGAGAATTTATCAAAATCGTATTTACTCATAAATTAATATCCTGGTCAATTATTCCAGGTGCTTTAATAGCAGTTCTTTCAAGTTTTTCTTTTTGGTTTTCTTTCTTATTCAAATCATTTACAGCTTTTTCAAATTCAACTGTTTCTTTACCAAGGGCTGATGATTGCTCTTTAACATTCAATACGTCACTACTAATTTGGTCTAAAAAGTCCCCTGCTTCATTTAATTCAGTAAGCTTGGTAATTATTGAATTTTGAAATTTGTTTAATGGATTCATCCATCCGTATGCTTTTTCAGCTACTACCCCATACCATCTAAGAGCGTTACCTATTTTACTCATTCGGTTTCCAAGTACATTAAATATGTTGTACGTACTTTGAAACATGCTTGTTATCATCCCCATCATGTTTACTGCTGCTTGGTAAACACGCATGTATTTTTTATAAGTTCGTTTGGTTTCTTCCCAAGCTTTTACACCAAATAATCCTTTTGCAAAGTCGTCAAACGCATTACCTAATAAACTACGGGTGTCGAAGCTTTCACCCTCATCATCTTTAAAGAAGGTATTACCTAAATTATCAATTACTGAGAATAAAGTATTGCTTAAGTTGGATGAAAGCATATGAGCATTGTGTAGCGTGTTCATCCACGTCAGCACGTTCATCATCCTGTCGAGTTTTAACCATTTAGAGACTTTACCTAACTTCTCAAGGTTTTTAGTGACAGCACCTGATAATCCACCAGCAATTTGAGCACCCATTTTTAAATCAATTTTCTGCAATAGTGCTAATTGAGCAGTATTAGCACCAGCGTTAAATTTGTTTAGTAAATTTTGACCCCACTTATTTGTATTGCTATTGACCTGATTCGCGATATTAGCCCCATTCTGGCTTAGAGCATTACTCATACATCCACCATTGCGGGTACTTCGACATACACCCTCATTCGCAGCAGCTTGTATTTGACCTTGAGTAAGGGGTTTAGGCATTTGCTGAATTGTCTGCTGTGCCGTCTTTTGAGGTACAGCCGCTATCATTGCGGGGATAAATCCTATTTGTTGTAAAAGATTGTTGTACTGTTGCTGATCCACGTCTTTACCATCCTTCCCATCCTTACCTGGCTTTCCATCTTTACCATCCTTACCTGGTTTACCATTCTTACCGTTGATACCAGGTCTACCATTTAATCCGTTCTTACCATCACTTCCAGGTCTACCATCAACACCATTTCTACCGTTAATACCAGGTCTTCCATTAACTCCATTCTTACCATTAATACCAGGCTTTCCTTGTGGTCCTGGCTGAGCTTTTTGTCTTAGTGCTTGTTCAGCTTTCTTATTAGCACTTTTAGCAATTGATGTTGCTTGATTGACAATAGATTTAAGTGCAAGTGCTTGGTTTACCTGTCCTGTAAGTATTCCTAAGCTTGTAATAATACTATTAAGTCTATTATTGATATTGCTAATACTGTAATTAACACGATTAATATTATTAGTAATATCGCTGTTCTTGTTATTAACACTATTGATTTTATTTTCTAGTATTTGTCGTCCTGCTCTTGTTTCATATAAAGCATCATTACTATTCTTAAGAGCTGTTACAATCCCACTATATAAAGTGTTGTAGTTTGATTGAATACTATTACTGAAATCACTTAAATAATTATTTATTTGAGTAATTTTATTTTCTAGTATTTTTCTACCGGCTCTAGTTTCATACAAAGCTTCATTAGCTTGTTTTTTGGCTTTATCTGCTTGGGCTTTAGCTTCTACACTTCCTTGTACAGAAGATGCAGCAACTGCAAAAAGCTTGTCTTTATCATTCTTATAAGAATTCACAAATTTCTGAAAATCTGCTCTTAACTTATTAATTCTTAGTGCATTATTTATACTCCGAGTAAAAGCAGTTGATAAGTCTTTTGATTGAATACTATCTATTTTGATTTGCGTTTCCTGTAACTGTCCTATCTGGTTTATTGTTAAAAAGCTAAGTCCGATACTTGCAAGCTGTAGAGCAAAACTAATTGCTCTACCCATGTTTGGATTTACCTTGCTAAATTTACCGGCTTTAAGATTTTTTGCGACTTCTGAAAACTGCTTTGTGAGCTTTATATTATCCTTTAGTTGTTTTTGTAAAGTATCTACTATTTTGATTCTTCTGCTAACAAAGCGGGTCGTGTTCTTTACGTCTAAAACACTTTTAGCAAGCTTACTTTGATATCCCTTGTAACCTTTTAAAAGGTCATTAACAGTATTAGGTATCTGAGCGTATGAGGGAGTACTTGGAATCGTCATATTTTAAAAAATGAAAAAATTCTCGCTAGAGTTTTAATAGATGCAGCAATATTTTTACCCGCGTCGTCCAAAGCGTTTATATATCGGTCAACTGCTATCATCTGCCTTTCGAGGGCTTTTACTCTTTTCTCTAAATCGCTATTACCACCACCACTACCATTGTTCCCACCACCTCCATTCCGATTGTTTTGGTCAATTTTTTTCTCAAGGTCTTCAATAGCCTTGCGAATATCCCTGCATTCATTACTCATAATTTATTCTCCAAAGCTTTGAGTCTGGAAACGATTTCATCACAAGGTATACAGCAGAATCCGTTTTCGTTATCTGAACTACATTCAAGCTCTGTTTTAGAATTGCAGCCACAAACGACTTCATACTCTGGTTCGGTGGGGAATATCTTGTAATACTCCTCACCACCATCTTTATTAAAAATCTTTAGGTGCCAAGCTTCTGTACCACCACCTGCAAACTCAGTATTGAATATTACCGGGTTGCGAGCGTTGGTATTTTCGTAAGCTGTAACACTTACCCATACGCGAGTAGGGCTGCATTCCTCTCCCCTCTGCCAGTCGCCATGACAAAGTATTTTTACGTCATATCCATTGTTCTGGTAAGGAAATATGGATATATCCAGAATGGGACCGTACAACCGGTGAACATTTGGAATTCTGACCCAAACCTCCTGATCTGCGTTAATACCTGAAAATCGCTGTTCCTCCCACTCGCTTTCCACCCAGTACAGCCCGCAAGCATTTTGCGGGGATACTTCAATCGTTATTGGTGGGTTGGAATTCTCGTAAATGATTGCGCCATCAACCTTTACTATGGCTCTACTGGTGTCTTCGCAAACCATACTTAATAGTCATCCGGGTCGAAATCAGTTTGAGTATCTAGCTTCTCAAAGTTAATGGTTTTAGATATTTGCCTGTAAGTGTTATCACTCCTTGTTATCAGAGATGGTAGCCCGTCATCAATAGTTATGCTTTGGTCTGGGTTGCTGTCCTGATTGGTTAAAGTCAGGTACTGCTGAGCGAGTGCGATTATTGCAGCAAGTAAAGCCTCTGCTGAATTGTCGTTAGCAGGAGTAAGCCCGACTTCTGCAAGATTAGACTTATTGATGGTTAGGGCTACATCAGATTGAGTTGCAAAGCTTCCGAAGACTTCCTGTAAAGTTGGTTCTGCCATGAAAATCCCATGTATTACAAAACACTTTTATAACAGAGAATCAACAAAAAAAGTGATTGCCTAGTTTGAGATTTTCCCTCTCTTAACAAGGCTTAAATCGCTGTTTTTGAGTACAAAATGAGTATAAAAACTAAATCAAAACAGCATGACAGCCAGAAGGCTTTGCTGACAAGGTTTTGAAGAGAGTGTTACATGCTGTTTATAAATTCTGGCAGCAGAATAATATGATTAGTTGATTTTAATACTTTTCTAGGGCGTGAGTATCTTGAAATCTGAAACACTCAACTTATCCTTAAAACTGCATAATACCTATCCACAAGAAATATCATGTATCTTTAGGGGCGCAA
>JBCCDL010000354.1:0-6526 GCA_039030815.1 Cyanobacteria bacterium P01_A01_bin.83
CGGCGGCTTGATGTATCTGACTAGTACAGATGGCAGAATCATTACAGGACATTCTCCAGAACAAACAGTTCAAGTTTATAATGCGATCGCTCGTTCTCATCCCGCAATTCAAGAGCAAGCTTTGAGAATTTTGATCGGCGCCACTCAACAACATGCCGCTGCCAAAGGGTTGGGTATTGAACCCATATTTTCCTTATTTACAGGCAAAACTTACCGTGTCATGTTGCGCTTAGTAGCTAAACCGCAATTAACTGCTGATAACTATGGTTTTTTGGCATATTGTCATAGCTGCGGTAATTATCAAACGTTTTCCTGGCGAGCATTAAACAAAGTTGGCTGTAACTGTAATAACCCTGCCATAACCCTCAGTGGTGCTATGTGGCTTGGTCAATTACACAACCGCCATCAATTACAGCGGTCGATAATCTTAGCTCAACAATGGAACTGGAAAAAAGTAGTTCAGTTACTTAATTTAATGCAAGGCGAGATTGATTTCCCTCCCTACTTCTACACTTTGCAATCAATTGGTAAGCGCGGCAAACTAGACCTCCCAAAGCGATCGCATTTAATTCAGGCTTTACAACAAGCAGGTTATCAAGCCGCTGCCAACCACATCGAACCACAAGCAATCAAAACCAATGCCAAGATGGAAGATCTTATTGCGATCGCCAGCAAGATTTGAAAAAGCCTATCTGTATCCGACAGTAAGCCGAAAAAATAATTTCCCACCAAATAGCGATCGCCTAAAGTTGATAGAGCAATTCAAAAGAGCGATCGCAATATTCATAGCTTCACGACTTTGATGTAATTTTGGATATAATGTTCGCGATAGATTGCTTAGGTTCTAGCAAACAAGATTGAACAATTTCCATGCAAATCGATAAACTGAACTGCTTTTATGAATCAACTGCACGATGCTTTGACGCTGTTTTTGAGTTTATTGGTTGAAGCAATGCCTTTCCTCTTATTGGGTGTTGCGCTTTCTAGTAGTTTGTTATTCTTGATTAGCGAAAAGCAGTTAATTGCCAAATTACCAAAAAATCCTGTACTGGGTTCGCTAGTTGGTAGCTTGATCGGGTTTTTGTTCCCTGTATGTGAATGTGGAAATGTTCCTGTAGCCAGAAGACTACTATTGTCTAGAGTTCCCCCTTCTGTGGCAATTTCCTTTCTTTTAGCAGCGCCAACGATTAATCCTATTGTGATTTGGTCAACTTGGATTGCTTTTGGCGATCGCCCAAATATAGTAATTTTTAGAGTTTTATTTTCGGCTGCGATCGCAACTATAGTCGGTTGTGTATTTAGTATTCAGTCAGACTCTCGTTCTTTATTGCAGACATCTTTTGCTAAAAGACTCCAACCGATAGTTAGTCCTCAACCAGAGAATATCTCGCCACTGTTACAGTCGGGTACTTTCTTGTTAGGAGAAGGAAAATCGATTCGGTTTGATGATTCTCTATCGGTGGATATTAAACAAACTAAGGACAAGAATTTCCAGTCTAAATGGCAGTTATTCTTTAATAACCTACTGGCTGAATTTAGCGAACTGGGGGGAATGTTAGTTTTTGGTAGTGCGATCGCTGCTACGATTCAAGTGTTTGTCCCCCGCGAAATTATTTTAAGTCTCGGACAAGATACCATAACTTCAATTCTGGCGATGATGTTGCTGGCTGCGGTTGTCTCAATCTGTTCTACGGTAGATTCTTTTTTTGCTCTGTCTTTTGCTGCTACTTTTACGAGTGGCTCTCTACTCGCTTTTTTAGTATTTGGTCCGACAATCGACATTAAAAGTGTTGGCTTGATGGCATCAATTTTTAAACCAAAGATTATTATCTATATTTTTACCTTGGTGGCACAGTTGACCTTTATTTTTACTTTGGCTTACAGTTATTTCTTTTGACAAAAGCTCTAAGCTTTTAGCTTTTAGCCATTAGCTTTTTAGTTAGTCTAAACTACAGCAATTAAAATCCTTTAAAAATGCGTTCAAGTTCAGTTCAAAATAGAAAGAAAAATTTATTTCCTTGGCTGGAGGGATTGAGTTTGCTAGCTTGGGGAGTTTTGCTATTAAAGTATAGCTTTACGGGACAGTATAAATTATTAATTCATCCTAATTACTTCAGCTTAGTATTAGGCAGTGGCATAATTTTACTTGTATTAGGTTTGGTTAAAGTCAAGTCGATTTTAAACCATCGTCAGCCAAACAAGAGCGAACACATTAGCTTATTTCCCCCTGGATTGGGCAATAGCTTATTATTATTAGTAGCGATCGCTGGACTATTAATTCCCCCCAAAGTCTTAACCAGTCAAACCGCTCTCAAAAGAGGTGTGGGCGATCTGCCTTTAACCACTATTCAACCCCAAGCCTTTCGCACTACTAGTAAGCCTGAAGAGCGATCGCTGATTGAATGGATACGGACGATTAACGCCTATCCCGAACCCGATGCCTATAGCGGACAACCAGCTAACATTACAGGCTTTGTACTGCACCTGAGTGAACTGCCCGAAAATTATATTATGCTCTCGCGTTTTGTAATTACCTGTTGTGCTGTAGATGCCTATCCGATTGGTATTCCCGTTAAATTAGATACCAGCCGTAGCAATTATCCTGTAGATAATTGGCTGACAGTTAAAGGGTTAGCGATCGCCGAAACCTTACCAGTTAAAGATCGAATTGAGACTAATAAGATTAGCGAAAAGCGTTCTGTAGTTATTGAAGCAAGAGCGATTAAAACCATTCCTACACCAGCAGATCCATATAGTTATCGATGAATTAGCGAGCATTAAATCTCAAAATTCCTCAAATAATGTTAATTACGCGATCGCTTTACGCCATTGTATGATCGCATCTAACGGATCTTTGATAACTATGTATTGAGCGAGTAAAGTTAAATCTAAATCTGGCAGTAATTTGCTAGCAGATTGCTGTTGATAATTATCGTCTTGCAAACAATAAACTTGCAATTGGTTATTCTGCCAAATCCATACTTCCCCAACTCTCAAACGTTGATAAATTTCTAAAGTATCTACACCACCGCTAGTGTAAACAACTTCAATCGCCAAATCGGGAATTTCTTTATCAGTGCCGATACAATAACATTCATCAGGTTCTTTCCCCGCCTGTTTATCTTTATTCTTCAGAGTAGTCGAACCTAATCCCCAGAAACGAATCCGCTTCTCTTCTAAATAAGCCTCTAATAATCTGGCGATCGCTTTATTATCTAATTCATGACTGCGACTGGGGGACATAATTTCTAAAGTTTCTGATAGATAGGCGACGCGATAGCTAGAACTATTGCCTAAAGCCGACAGTAAAGATTCATAGGCTTGCCAAGTTACGCTAGAAGTAATGTATTTTTCCTCGCGATCTTGGTAATTGCGGGAAGTGCGTTGCGAAGCCATGCCGTCAGGCTTATCGCTTTCTAGCTGTAAGGGGAAATTATCGCTTAATAATGCAGAGGTCATGTTGAGATCGATGTCTTTTTGAGGTTATTCAGATTATAGTTCTTGGATAGTTGGGAAATAGTGCGATCGCCCTAGCTAGTCCAGTCTTCTACATTTGTCAGACCAATACTGACAAAATCATTAACATTAACTGTAATTATCGTAAAACTTTTGGCACTAGCAATTGCAGCAATACGACAATCTTGAGTACCAATTCTCTTTATTTTGGCAGGTAGCGATTGATAAGTTGCTTCTGATTCTGAAGTATATGGCAGAATTTGAAAGCGATGTATGGCAGAAAACAGTTCCTCAAAGTATTGATAAGCTTTGGTGACAGACGATTTTCGCTTGGCTTTTTGTACGGAAGCCAAAGCCCCTGTCAATATTTCCTCAACCGTAATGATACTGATGAATATCTGTTCTGGCGGTTGGCTTAAGATTCTAGCTGTTAGTTGAGGATAGTAGCGTTTCTCATCTAAAAAATTGCTAACAACACTGGTATCCAATAGATACATTAATCTTGCTGATTCAAATTAGTGTCGGAAAGTCGCTCGGTTTCTTCTTTATCTTTATGACGCGATCGCTTTATTTCTGACTGAGTTTCTACCCAGAATTCTCCACCGAATTTTCCCGCGATATCGGCTAAAGGATTTTTAGTAGCTTGTTTAGCTTTAGACTGTTGTGCAGAGTTTTTTCTAGTTGCCATTGTTTGTTTTGTTTTCTCTATTCTCAGTGTAGCCTCAAAGTTATTTTTTTATATTTGTGTTTGCGATTTATTTGCTATGGTAACGATCGCCTTCTTATCTAATTCAAACTATAGTTGTTGAAGCTTTGAGAGGATTGCGCGATCGCCAAAACCTTGCCAGTGAAAGATCGAATTGAGACTAATGCGATTACTGAAAAGCGTTCTGTAGTTATTGAAGCAAAAGCGATAAAAACTATTCCTACACCAGCAGATCCCTACAGTTATCGATAAATCTGTTGCTTTATTAGTAAGTATTGACCACAAAATAAACTAAAAGAGGTCGAACCAAATGCTATGGTCAGATTACACAAAGCAGCTAAATAAATTTTACTTAAAAAGCTTAGATACAGAACTTTTCAGGATTGGTAAGATGAGTTTGGGACTAGGAAGAAACATAATACCTAATTGTTGCATTAGCCCTTGAGCATCTCCTTGTCCCCAATGTTCTACAATTTTTCCATCTTCGACGCGATCAATGTGCATAATTGCTATCTTAATTTGCTTTTGAGTGGGAGGAAGACCTTGAAAATCTCCAGTATGTATTGCGGTAAATGTTCCACAAGTAACGACTTTATCTCTCTCAACAATTATTTCATTGAAGCTATGCTCACCATTAGTAAAGGCTGAATAAAAGTCCATGCCAAACTTTTTAAAGTCTTCAATATTTAGCGGTTTGGGAATACCCGCCATATAAGCAACAAAATTAGGTGATAATAAATCAAAAGCTAGATCTATATTTCTGTCGTCGAAAGCTTGGTAAAATTCGAGGACTATGGCTTTCTGTTCTTTAATAGACATTGAAATATTATTTTTTAATTGAGTTTTGACAATTTCATCAAAAACTTAACTCATTTCTTTCCCAATCTCGCTCTGTACTTTCAGGCTGATGATCGCTTTCATTATGTTTGACAAATTTTGATTTAAGTTGAAAACCTAATTTGTTGGCAGAAATTTAATTATATTTTGTATTGAAGATTTTTGAAATTCAAGGGATACTGAAATAATTTTCAGATCTACTAAAACTTTAATAAGCTTATGAGTGATGGAGCCAATCAGCCTATATTGTCCCAACCAATAGATAAATTAGCGATCGCCTTAATCATCCTATTAGCTCTTATTATGGGGTTGTTGATTTGGGGTGGGAGTGCTTGTGAGAATGAATGTCTGTTCCATGCAGGAGCAAAAGTTAGTAGTTTTAGCTGGCAAAATAAAACTATTGGCGGACAAGATCGGGCTTTTATTTTGACTTTCAATCGTCCGATGGATCGCGATAGCGTCGAAGAAAATTTAGCTATTTCTCCTTCCCTTCCAGGTAAGATTAGTTGGTCTGGTCTAAGACTGGCTTACACTCTAGATAACCCCGCACCTTACGGAGAAACTTATCAAGTAACTCTAGCGGACGCCAAAGAGAGATTTCCCAATCAACAACAAGCAGGGTCAGAAATTCAGCCTTTTGATACCCAATTTCACAGTCGCGATCGCGCTTTGGCTTATGTTGGTACGGAAGAAGAAGAAAAAGGACGATTAGTTTTATCGAATTGGACGCGATCGCAAACGGCAATCTTAACTCCTAAAAATCTGACTGTATTTGATTTTAAACCCGACCCCCAAGGAAATTTTCTATTTTTTTCGGCTGTTGATTCTAGCCAGGGTGTAGAGGGAATTGGCAACCTCAAACTTTATAAAGTTTCAACTCGGTTAGATTCTTCAACGGAGAACAGTTCGGCAGTTGAGTTAGTTTTGGATAACCAGAAATACCAAAACAATAAATTCGATATTTCCCAAGATGGCACAACTATTGTGGTGCAAAGACTTAACCGCAGTAATCCCAAAGATTATGGTTTGTGGAAGCTAGTTGAGGGTAAATCACCTCAGGTGTTTACTAATAATCAAGTTGGTGATTTTTTAATTACTCCCGATAGTCAAGCAGTAGCGGTAGCCCAGGGTGAAGGAATTGCGCTATTACCCCTCAAAGATTATGCCGAACCCCTAGATTTTTTATCGAGATTTGGTCGGGTACTTGACTTTACTGCCGATGGCACGGGAGCAGCTATGATTAATTACAATACCGACCGTGAAGATTTGAAATATACGCGATCGCTTTATTATGTTAACAGTCAAGGTGTTGAAAAAGAACTTTTGAATACTGAGGGTTCGATTCAAAATTGTCAGTTCGACCCAACAGCAGAACATCTATACTGTTGGCTGACCGAATTAGCCAAGAAAGAAGTATATGTTGAAAAACCCTATCTAGCCGAAATCAACCTAAAAACAGGAAAAATTAATACTTTAGTTACCGTTCCTAAATATCAAGAAAGTCAGATTAGCGTTGCCCCAGATGGA
>JBCCDL010000355.1:0-6522 GCA_039030815.1 Cyanobacteria bacterium P01_A01_bin.83
ATTCTGAAAATACTTCATTTAAATCTTCTTGGCTAACCTCATAGTTGAGATTACCTACGTAAATTGACATGAACTGAACGTCTCCTGAATGCAAATTAGATGTAGAGAGTTTAAATTTCGGAAAAGAACCAAATCAATACTTTATGGAAAAACCTATCAATACTGAATACAAACTGGATTGCCGATCTTTATCTCAATATGAATCCTAACACTTTATGCTATAAAAAAGCTCCCCTTGGTAAATGCAATATTTTTTTACATAAGTTGATTAATTATCAACTTTTTAGCTCGAATTGTAATTAGTCATAATTCGCCTCAAACTAGACTCAATAACCTCTCTAGGTGCAGAGGCAACAATAGTTGCAGGATAAACATGGTGGTTCCAGACTGGGTGAGTGAGCAGGGTACAATTTTGATAACTACGAGAAGGATATTTTAATAAAGCTTGCACAACTGCATTATCATCCCAAACCCAACCTGGGTTGGTTAAGAGAGGAAGACCAGTCCGAGGATCGATTAAATCACCAACATAATTTTGATCCTGCAAAGCAAAGATCAGACCACAACCTAATCTAATAAATTTTGCTCGCAGATGACTTTTCTCAAATGCAACCTTATCAGTAATTCCTGCCAAAGAAACTGATGACTTTTGTAAAATTATAATTATATGACTCAATGGATCATTCCACCCTGGCAACAACTCTTTTTGCCAACGCACAGCAAATTGATGTGGAGGTGCAATGCAGATTTCAATTTCGGTTCCTGAAGAGGTGTAGTAGCTTGTTAACGATAGTGAGACTCCCATATTCGTTATAAATTACTGTTGGCTGCTAATTACTATTATTGAGCGTTTAATGATTGAATTTGGGCTAATTTAACAGCAATTTCTCCTTCTTGAAGCATTTCTTTTGCCAAAGCAAAACCTGCATCTAATGAATCAGCGATTCCAAAACGCCAGAGGTAAAAACCGCCGTTAAGAATAGCGGACTGAAGCAATTTACTACCCTCGCCCTGAATTACTTCTTCAATTAAAGCGATCGCCTGGGCATCGGATTCAAAAGTAATATCGGAACCTTGGAGATCATAATCGGCAGGATCTAGTAATAGACGTTCAAAGTCATCTTCTGTAATGCTACTTAGGGCAATAATCCCAGTACGGCTGCGGGAAAGGTCACAACTACCTTCTAAGCCCTTAACTAGTGTAAAATCTCTGGTTTGTCTGATCTTAAAAGTTTCTCGGAAACGCAATTCGGTTGGGGGATGGACAAAGCCAGCAACTAGATGGGCATTCCCCATAATAGGACACCAGGCTAATTCTGCCGTAGCAAAGGGAGGACGTTTGCCAATCTCTTCGCGGAAGCTAACAAAACTAGCAGCAGCAGGAAAATGTTGTGGAAGATAAATAAAACCAAGATGACTCTGATTGTAGATAGTTTGAGTCTGAGCCAAAGTATTGGCGCTCAAGTCAATTCCTAAATGTTGCCAAATCTTGATCAAGGGCATGCCGTATTTAGTCGGCATACAATCTCCACCATGTAAAATCACAGGTACCTTGGCATTTGCCAAAATTAAAGCAGTAATAATAGTGACAGGGACGGTGCGAGAACGACCATCATAAGGATTACCTAGTACTACTGGTTGTGAATCATGCTGGGGACAAATTTGGAGTTGATTGCCGAGTTGATCAAAAGAATCTAGGATACCTGCTAGTTCCTCTGGAGTAGGACGCTTGATGCGATGGGCAATCATAAACGCGCCAATTTGAGCAGGAGTAGCGCTCTGGGTCAACATCATTCTAGTAGCAGTCGCAGTTTCAGTGCGAGAGAGGTTTTTGCTAGTATGAGTTCCACTGCCAACTCTTTTTAGTAATTCTCGAAACTCGTCACTCATAGTTAGGGCAAATATATTTTTGATCAGGACACAATATAGTCTTCGTCACTTTGAGAATAAAGCAAAAGCATCCCGCTTGATTACATTCGATAGTCCCCATGACCGAGTCACTGCTGTTAGTTTTAGCTAGCTGCTAACTAGAGGTGAAGTTTTCAGCTCAGAAGATTTTCCTAAATCCATAACCAATTTGTAGAAATGAGCAATAGGTGGAATCATTAAGCGATCGCGAGTTGTCACCATTACCACTTGACGAGTCAGAACACTATCTAATTCAGATTGGGGACTAATTCCCGTATTGACCGCAGGTTGAGAGATAGGACGGATAGCTAGGGTGGGATCATTGTAAGAATCAATTAAAGCCTTGTGGGGCAAAAGGGCAATCATTTCTCCCTGGCGAATCACTCCTCGAAAAGCATCAAGAGTGTTTAATTCCATTGCCGTCTTAATTTGGATATTTTGCTCGGCAAACCAATCCTGTACTAGTCTTTGCATTCCATAGCCGTCTTTAAAGACTATTTGAGGATACTTGACCAATTCTTGTGGAGGAATTTTGGCAAGCTTACTTAAAGGATGTTTAGCCGCCATCAAAACATCCACCTGCTCTTCATATAGCATGGCTAACTCGATTTCCGTCGATGTAGTCAAGAAACGGTTATTCATCACAATCGCCACATCAATCAAACCATCTCGCAAAACTTTCAAGGCGCGATCGCTTCCTAATGCCGTAACTCGCAATTGGACTTCAGGATAGTCAAGACAAAACTGTTGCAAAATTGGCGGTAAGTAGTGGGCACAAACTGAATGTATGGCAGCAATGCATAGTTCAGGCTGCTTCCCCGCAATCAAATCTGCACATTCGTTGCTGGCTTTCAACCACTCTTGACAAATTCTCTGAGCGCGAGGAAATAACTTTTCTCCACCTAGGGTCAATTTGGCTTGGTTACCACGGTGAAATAAAGGCAAACCCAAATCTTGCTCTAAAGACTGGATCTGTCTGCTAATAGTTGATTGAGTTACTCCACATTTTTTGGCTGCTTGCCCAAAATTCCCCATTTCTGTAATTGCAATGAAGGCTTGCAACTGCTCAATCCGCATACTTCCTCTTAAAATAAACCGTTGCAGGTTTATCAGGTAACTATCTGTTGAACATAGCTGATTATATCAAGGAAGTTTGGTATAAGTAATTACATTAATTTTCACCATAATGCAGGTCTAAACAATTTGCTTTAGTATTTAACTTCTTAACTTCGTTGCTAATAATAATTACTGAGGTCGAGGAAAAGTTGGCAAATCGACAGCGGCTAAAGACTGAGGTTTTTTTGAGCGAGGAGACTTTGCTGGTTGATTCTCTGTTTTTTGGTTAGGAAGAGTAGAGGCTGAACGGGTAGCAATCTCGGCAGCTGTTTTGATCGTGTCTGAAGCTTGGTCATGAGTACGTTCAAATTTAGCAGGCTGAGATTTTTTCGGTAAAGCAATCTTGGGTTCAGGAATAGTTGAAATTGACCAGGGCTGAATATATCGATTATGGGGATAGTTGTTATGGTTAGAGGTGGCTTTTTCTTTACGTAGTGCTGCTGCTTGATATTTTTTCAACTCAGCCTCTTGTTTCAGAGCATGTTGCTGTTGCTGATTGAGCTGAATTCGTAATTGATCATTTTCTTGTTCTTTAGTTGTCAGTTCATAAGCCTGTCGAGTATATTTCTCTTGTAATAAAGTACATTCTCGTTCTAGTTGGGCTGTTTGTTGCTGTGATAATTGCTGCTGTTCTGATATTTGTTTAATCAGTAAGTTTTGTTGCTCTACTTGTTGTTGTGAGGTGGCTAGCTGTTGTGTTACTAGGGTAATTTGTTCTTGATATTTTTTTATTTCTTCAGCTTGATGAGCTAGAAGTATGTCGCTGTTTTGTGATTTTTCAACATACTTGTTAAACTTATTATCAATTTCAGCTAATTCTTGCTCTAAACGAAATACTTTTTTAAGCAACTTGCGATTATATTCACGAAGCTTGTGTGCAACTTTTTGCCAATTCATTTTTTGAGTTATGGACTCTTTGTTGGCTTTTATAGAGTGACTTGTATTTTGCTCTAATACTAATTCTGAACCTGCTTTCGTCACAGAATTACTATTGTTTACTCTAGATTCACCTACAGCTGCTGCCATTTGATTTTGCTCTTCAGTATAATCGTCGCGCCAGTAGTCTGACGAATCACTTTGGTTGGATAGCATTGATTCTAAATTGCCAAAGCTATGATCTTGGTTAGCTTCACTCATAGTATTCGTATTTCTAGTATGGCTCGAATATAACAACAACAAAATCTAAAGTTTCTGCGTAAATACTCGCAAAAAGTTAAGCATTAATTGCGATTAAGCAAGTTGTTATGATGCTAATTGATAAATTTAGTATAAGTATAAAATTTAGCCAACAATTAATTATTTTGGGATCGCTTTAGATTTAGTTAGATATAGCTTATACGTTGCCTCAAAAATTGCCAAGGTTAATCAGTGATCTAAGATAACTCTTTCTAATAGCTGTTGACCAATTAAAGCTCTATCTATTAGTGATTGAACCTGTATTGGCGCTAAAGTTGTCGGTTGCTGAAATTGTCTCAACCACTCATGACTAATTTGTTGCGGATCTTGTGGCAAATTTCCGAGTTCATAACCTGGTAACTTAATCTCAGACATTAGTTGAGTAACTTTAGGATCGTAGCTAAGAGCAAAACAGTTACATCTTGACGCGGCTGCCATAATTAAGCTATGAAGACGCATACCAATTGTCATTCTCACCTGACCAAATAATCCTTTTATTTGTTTGGGATCAGCAATAGAGATAACTGTGTAGTCTTGAGATAATTTTGAAGCAATATTTTCGGCGATCGCCTGATCTTGTGTCGGCTGAAAAGGAAGCAGCAGCATAAAGCTATTGCTCTTAATCTGAAAGTCTTGAATCGCTTTAATTAGGATTTGTAAGCGTTCGCTGGTTAGCAAGGGATGGGAGCGTAAAACAATTGCCACAATTGCCTTGTCGGTAGTTGGTAATTCAGGAGGAGGAGTGCTTTGCAATGCCCATACAGGATCGGGAGCAAGCTGATAATCAATGTGCCAGCTACTCAATAGTGCTGCTGATGAGCGATCCCTAACGCTAATAGCATCACAACCGAGCAACACCTGTTTTGTCAACCAGCGAGTAAAAGATTTATGCAGTGGACCAATGCCTTGCGCCCAGGCGATCGTTTTTAAACCTCTTTGCTGTGCTAGCGCCATCAATCCTGCATAGTAAATTGGACTAGCTAAACTTGTGGCATCCTGCATCAGGCTTCCACCGCCCCAGATAAAAACATCAGACTGTCGCAAAACTTTAAGTAAAGTTAAGGATGATTTGCGATCGCAGCTAGCAACTCCATAGCGCTTTTTGGTCTCTTGGGGATTACCAGATAAGACGATAGGTTCAACTGATTCAGGCAACATTTGTAGTAAAGACACTAATAATGCTTCGTCTCCCACATTACCCATGCCATAATATCCACACAATATTGCTCTATTTGAACTCATTTACTTGATTAACTCTAAGGTGCTGAGTTGAAGATAGCATCGATTTTGACTCTTAGACATCTATACTTTTGTGTACAAAGCTCTATTAAGCATGTTTTTCCATCTTTAACAGGTGGCTACTATTTACTCAAGACTATCTGTTTGATAGCTAATTTGACTAAAATAAGGTTGATATTCTTATCTATAATTTTTTATCTATTATTCTTTTATCTTAAATTCTGCTTAACAGGATTTTGTGATCATGGATCATCTCATTGTCGATCAAGCTTTGGTTAACTATCAGTCGAATTTAGATGATTTACTCAATCAATTACAAATTTTTGCTACTGAAGTTAATAATCAGCAATTACAGGTAACTATTCTTAATCTCAGAGCTAATATTAATGAGCCATTTTTGTTTGTGGTGGTGGGGGAGGTCAAGGCAGGTAAAAGCAGCTTTATTAATGCTTTGTTGCAGGCGGATATTTGTAAAACAGCAGCCGATCCCTGTACTGATGTAATCCAACAGATTGTGTATGCTGATCAGCCAACTGAGCAAAGTGTCAGCCAGTATTTGCGTAAGATTGGCTTACCAAACCAGATTTTGACCAACCTCTCGGTGGTTGATACTCCTGGTACTAATACTATTGTGGAAAATCATCAGGAAATCACTAAAGAGTTTATTCCTAATAGCGATTTAATATTTTTTGTCTTTTTTGCCAAGAATCCTTACACTCGTAGCGCCTGGGAATTATTAGATTTTGTTAATAATGAATGGCGTAAAAAAGTTGTGTTTGTGCTGCAACAGGCAGATCTGGCTAAGCCTGAAGAATTAGCCAAAAACAAGGAGAAACTAAGGGAATTGGCTTTACAAAAGGGTATCTCCTCACCAGTAGTATTTGCTACCTCCGTGGAATGGGAAGTCAATGGTCAAGATGATATTAGTGGTTTTGATGAGGTGAGAAATTATATTCAGCGAACACTACAGGACGGAAGCACTAAACAGCTCAAACTGGAGGGAGTACAGCAAACTAGCGAACAGATTATTGCTCTTTTGAGAAAAGATTTACTTTCTGTGCAGCAGCAGCTAACTAAAGATCA
>JBCCDL010000356.1:0-6518 GCA_039030815.1 Cyanobacteria bacterium P01_A01_bin.83
CCTACCACGATTAGCCTTTTCGGATCGACAATTATTAAAGGAGAGTCAAATTATATGTTCACCCAGGTTAAGTCCACCGTTCGTCACGTTAAGCCAGATGCCGTTAACGGGCGCGATCTACTTAGGGTGGTCTATGTCGTGCTGGAGCCTCAGTATCAAAGCACCCTGACTGAAGCAGCCAGAGCGATTAATAGTAATAATCCCCATCTAGCCATAGAGTTAAGCGGTTATTTAATTGAGGAATTACGAGACGAGGAAAATTATAGTAATTTTAAAAATGATGTTGCTGCGGCAAATATATTTATTGCCTCATTAATCTTTGTAGAAGATTTGGCTCAAAAAGTAGTTACCGCAGTGCAGCCTCATCGCGATAATCTTGATGCTGCGGTGGTGTTTCCTTCCATGCCAGAAGTGATGCGTCTTAACAAGATGGGTAGCTTTTCCATGGCGCAGTTAGGGCAGTCAAAAAGTGCGATCGCGAGCTTTATGCGTAAGCGTAAAGAAAAGTCGGGCAGTTCTTTTCAGGATGCCATGCTCAAGCTGTTGCGGACTTTGCCCAAAGTTTTGAAATATTTGCCTGTGGAAAAAGCACAGGATGCTCGTAACTTTATGCTCAGTTTTCAATATTGGCTGGGTGGCAATGCCGACAACTTGGAGAGCTTTTTATTGATGCTGTCGGATAAATATGTTTATCCAGGCAAACAAGATCGAGAATTTACCTATAAAGACCCCATTGTCTATCCAGATATGGGTATTTGGCATCCTTTAGCACCAAAGATGTTTGAGGATATTGATGAATATTTAGCATGGTTTAATAGCCGTAGTGATATATCTGACGATCTAAAAGATCCTTTGGCACCATGCGTGGGCTTAGTATTGCAGCGTACCCATTTGGTTACTCAAGACAATGCTCACTATGTAGCCATGGTACAGGAATTAGAATGTATGGGTGCCAGGGTTATACCCGTGTTTGCTGGGGGCTTAGACTTTTCCAAACCTGTTGATGCTTATTTCTGGCAAGAGGGTAAAAATCAAGCCATTGTCGATACGGTAGTTTCCTTGACAGGATTTGCCTTAGTTGGAGGTCCTGCTAGACAAGATCATCCCAAAGCAATTGAATCTCTCAAACGCCTTAATCGCCCCTATATGGTGGCGTTGCCCCTAGTATTCCAAACTACGGAAGAATGGGAAGAAAGCGAACTCGGTTTACACCCTGTACAGGTAGCCTTACAGATTGCCATTCCCGAATTGGATGGTGCCATTGAGCCGATTATTGCTTCTGGTAGAGATGGTGCTACAGGTAAATCAATTGCCTTGCAGGATCGGGTAGAAGCGATCGCTCGTCGGGCGATGAAATGGGGTAGTCTGCGCAAAAAACCGAAGCTTCAGAAAAAGGTAGCCATTACCGTCTTTAGTTTTCCTCCTGATAAAGGAAATGTGGGTACTGCGGCTTATTTGAACGTCTTTGGCTCAATCTATGAAGCGATGAAAGGCTTGCGGGATAATGGTTATGAAGTTAAGGATTTGCCTGAGTCTGCTGAAGAGTTGATGCAGGCGGTAATTCATGATGCTCAAGCACAGTATGCTTCTCCTGAATTAAATATTGCTCATCGCATGTCGGTAGAGCAGTACGAACGCTTAACGCCTTATTCAGTGAGGCTAGAAGAAAACTGGGGTCCCCCACCAGGACATCTTAATAGTGATGGTCAAAATCTTTTGATCTACGGTAAAGAGTTTGGTAACGTCTTTATTGGAGTTCAGCCTACCTTTGGTTACGAAGGCGACCCCATGCGGCTGTTGTTCTCTCGTTCTGCCAGTCCCCACCATGGTTTTGCAGCATACTATACTTATTTGGAGCATATATGGCAAGCCGATGCGGTACTCCACTTCGGTACTCATGGTTCATTAGAGTTTATGCCAGGGAAACAAATGGGTATGTCTGGCGACTGTTACCCCGATAGTTTGATTGGTTCTATTCCCAATATTTACTACTACGCCGCTAACAATCCTTCTGAAGCCACTATTGCTAAACGTCGTAGCTATGCCTCGACTATTTCTTACCTTACTCCTCCAGCCGAAAATGCTGGGCTGTATAAAGGATTGAAAGAGTTAGGAGAACTAATTGGTTCCTATCAAAGTCTTAAAGAAGGCGGACGGGGTATCCAAATTGTCGATACCGTAATGGATCAGGCGCGGATTTGTAATCTGGATAAAGATATTCAATTCCCTGACCATTCGGCTAAAGAAATGACCCAGGAGGAACGGGATACAATCATTGGCTTGGTGTATAAACAGCTAATGGAAATCGAATCTCGTCTGCTTCCCTGTGGCTTACACATTATCGGTAAACCCCCAACTGCGGCAGAAGCGATCGCAACTTTGGTAAATATCTCCAATCTTGACCGCGAAGAGGAAGGAATTATTTCCCTACCTCGCATCATTGCCAACAGCATCGGTAGAGATATCGATGAGATCTACGCCAATAATGATCGCGGTGTTTTAGCAGATGTGCAGTTGTTCCAAGACATTACCCAAGCAACTCGTGCTGCTGTTGGTGCTTTGGTTCAGGCACAAATTGATGCTGATGGTCGCTTGTCAATGGTATCCAAGCTTAACTTCTTCAACATTGGCAAAAAAGCACCCTGGATGTCAGCCTTAAGCGAACATGGCTATGATAAGGTTGATGAAAACGCCCTCAAGCCTTTAGTAGAATACTTAGAATTCTGTCTAGAACAGGTTTGCGCCGATAACGAATTAGGCGGACTACTCCAGGCTTTGGAAGGGGAATATGTATTACCTGGCCCTGGTGGCGACCCAATACGTAACCCTAATGTATTACCTACTGGTAAAAATATCCATGCCTTAGATCCTCAGTCTATACCTACTTTGGCGGCGGTGAAGTCAGCCAGAACTGTTGTAGATCGATTAATTGAACGGCAAAAAATCGACAACGGTGGTAACTACCCTGAAAGTATTGCTTGTGTACTTTGGGGAACAGACAACATAAAAACCTATGGCGAATCTTTGGCACAAATCATGTGGATGGTGGGTGTACGTCCTGTCCCTGATGCTTTGGGTCGCGTTAACAAACTAGAGTTAATCCCCCTAGAAGAACTTGGTCGTCCTCGTATCGATGTGGTCGTTAACTGTTCTGGTGTCTTCCGCGACCTATTTATTAATCAAATGAACTTGTTAGATCGCGGGGTGAAAATGGCAGCCGAAGCCGACGAACCCATAGCCATGAACTTTGTGCGTAAACATGCTTTAGAACAAGCAGAAGAGATGGGTATTAATGTCCGTCAAGCAGCTACTCGCATTTTCTCTAACGCCTCTGGTTCCTATTCTTCTAACATCAACTTAGCAGTGGAAAACAGCAGTTGGGAAGAAGAGAAAGAATTACAGGATATGTACCTTAACCGTAAGTCTTTTGCCTTTAACTCTGATAACCCAGGAGTAATGGATGAAAGCCGAGGTTTATTTGAGTCTTCTTTGAAGAAAGCTGATGTCACTTTCCAAAACTTAGATTCTTCGGAAATCTCTTTAACCGATGTATCCCATTACTTTGATTCTGATCCCACTAAGATCGTATCTAGCTTGCGGGATGACGGGAAAAAACCCACCGCTTACATTGCCGACACTACCACCGCTAATGCTCAAGTCCGTACCCTATCGGAAACAGTACGTTTAGACGCGCGGACTAAACTTCTCAATCCTAAATGGTACGAAGGGATGTTGAGTAATGGTTATGAAGGGGTGCGGGAACTATCCAAGCGTTTAGTTAATACCATGGGTTGGTCTGCCACCGCCGATGCCGTAGATAACTGGGTCTATGAAGATGTCAATACTACCTTTATTGACGACCCCCAAATGTGCAAACGTCTGATGGATATGAACCCCAATTCTTTTCGTAAGATTGTTGGTACATTGCTCGAAGTCAACGGTCGCGGGTACTGGGAAACTAGTGAAGAAAACCTTGATCGCTTGCGTGAGTTGTATCAGGAAGTAGAAGACAAGATTGAAGGGATTGATTAATTCGTTTTTAACTTGGTAATTCATTCAGGAGGTGCAATACAGTATTGCATCTCTTTTTTTATTTAAAGTATTTAGTATTTAGTATTTAGTATAAAGGTTTATTAATTGGGTCTAATACCCCACTGCACAGGAGGACACGGTGCCTGGGGTCTGGGGGGCACGTGAGATGTCCGTTATGTTTGAACGACTAACTACCCCGAAAGGGCTTGCCCGCATATACTAATAACTAATAACTAATAACTAATAACTAATAACTACTGCCCAGCCATTTTATTTGACACAACTAGGATAACCTTAATTTAATCTGAGTTTTTCCCTCGACCAAAATATATATAACTAAAGAAAGATAAGAATTTAGAAAATATTAAATAATATACAAATATAAATAGAATTTAGGAAACAGCATATTATGTTTAGTTCGACCTCAATCAAATTGAAACCCTATGTAAACAAGCTGGCTGTTGTTGTTACTGCGATCGCTTTAATGATCTTTGCGTGGGCGAATATTTTTTGGTCAGCGGATATTAACGCTAATGCAGCTACTTTAGAGGGAGTTGGTAATCAATTAGAAGGAAAAGTACAGCAAGATATTGGTACTAAAAGACGTGGTGTTGGAGATTTAGTTGATAATCCCACCGAAGAAGCTAAAGGAGCATTAATGCAAGCACAAGGTAAAGCCAAACAAGATATTGGCACTACTCAAAATAAACTTGATGATGCTAAAGATACTGTGGAAAATCAGTCAGAAAACTTAATTGATTCTGTTAAAGATATTTTTAATTAATTATGTTCTAGATTATTAATCTTGAAGATAGTTGATCGAGGAAAGTTTTGATATGTCCCCAAAAGAGATTATACCAAGTAGTCCTGTAGAAGAGAGCGATCTAGACATAGCTGCCACATTTCAAGATGCAGGAACTAGACCAATTGAAGCTAGTTCTGATTTGTTAATTGAAAATAACAATCAGCTTGATAATGCCAACAGGCAAGATGATTTTGTTGATCAAGCAAGCCAAAACAAGATCAACGAAGAACCACCTCTTGATTAGAAAGTGTAGGGGATTTACAAGTTATAGATCGGTGAATATTTCTGATATAGAACTAAGCCCAAAGATAGAGGATAACAATCAAAGAATTTGACTATTGTTATCTTGTTAACCTTAATTTAGGAGATTAAACTATGAGTATTGAAGATGTGAAAAATGCAGCAGAAGGCTTAAAGCAAAAAGCTGAGGCTAGAAGTGAAGATATTGAGGGAACCATCGAAGAAAAAGTTGGAAAACTAGATAACGATCCTGAGACTGTACAGGCTGGTCAAGAAAAACAAGAAAAGGCTGACCAATTAAGGGCAGAAGCAGAAGGTAAATAAATTAATTTACATAAAATAAATGTATCAATAGCGATTTGAATCTAGATAATTCAAGTCGCTGTTATTTTTGTATATCAAAATAACCCTGTTTTGTATTAGTGGTATGACTATCGGATTGTTAGTGGAATTGCCAATCTCATAATAGAGGATGGAGTGTGGCAAGATTCTGCGACTTTATATGGGATGCAAATAAACAAAATTTAAAGCTATAGGAAATAAATACTATTTATTATCTATTTACTGCCCATAGCTCCCTGCCAAGGATAAAAATTATTATATCTCACCTGACGGGGGGACAACCTCTAAAATTTATATACAGCCAGAGAGGGGACTGGGAGACGGGGAGATAAATTAATCTTCTGATCATTTCTATGCTAATTATTATTAGCGTAGTTAAACTGCATCAAAATCATCAATTTTACTTAAAATCTGCTCAACTATTACTTCTGGAGTATTAGCGACATCGATAATTAAAGCATTTTGAGGTTCTTCTAAAGTATCAAACTGACTTTTGAGTAAACTAGAACTCATAAAGTGTCCCGTGCGTTCTTCAATCCTGCTTTGAATGCAATCATAGCTGCCACGGAGATAAACAAAGACCACACCAGTCTGATCTTGGCATAACATTTTACGGTAAGACAATTTGAGTGAGGAGCAAGCTAAAATACCCTGCTGATTATTGTTGAGAGTATTACTAATCAGTTGCTGTAAGCCTGATAACCACGGTAAGCGATCGCTATCAGTTAAAGCAATACCTTGCTTCATCTTGTCGATATTTGACTGAGGATGAAAATCGTCGGCGTCATAGAATTTCCACCCAGTGCGATCGCTCAATAGTTTACCGATAGTTGATTTTCCTGTTCCCGAAACGCCCATGATGATATAAAACATACGATTTAAAATAGAGGATTGGCGGTAGACTATATATTTAATTATTAATTATTTTTTTAGCTTATTTTTTAAAATATTCTATGATGGCGATGAACACCCCTGAAACGGCGGCTTACGATGTAATAGTTATTGGTTCTGGGATCGGTGGTTTGGTTACTGCGACTCAGCTAGCTGCTAAAGGGGCAAAAGTGTTAGTTTTGGAACGATATTTAATTCCAGGTGGCAG
>JBCCDL010000357.1:0-6511 GCA_039030815.1 Cyanobacteria bacterium P01_A01_bin.83
AATTTTAGTAGATGATAGAGCTAAAGCGGATTATTTTTAGGAAAACATCATTAAATGCACTTATTGATTCCAGCAGCAGGTATGGGTCGTCGCATGGGTAGCGATCGCAATAAGCTGTTATTAGAATTGCTCGGAAAGCCTCTCTTAGCCTGGAGTTTGTTAGCGGCAGAGAACTCTCTAACTATTGAATGGATTGGGATCATGGGTCAGACAGAGGATTTTGCTGACTTTCAAACAATTTTGAGTAAACTAAATTTAACCAAACCTGTAAAGTTAATCGTAGGCGGTGATACTCGTCAGGAATCTGTGTACAACGGTTTACAGTCTTTACCAGAAAATGCTGCTCAGGTTTTAATTCATGATGGTGCTAGGTGTTTGGCGACCTCTGAATTATTTGACCGCTGTAGTGAGTCATTGAAAACCTGTAAGGGACTAATAGCGGCAGTTCCTGTCAAGGACACAATCAAAGTAGTAGACGACAATGAATTCATTACTGATACGCCCAACCGAAGCAACTTATGGGCAGCGCAAACTCCTCAAGGATTTAACGTAGCTTTATTAAAACATTGCCATGCTCAAGGCAAAGAATTAAATTGGCAAGTGACAGACGATGCCGCCCTGTTTGAAAAATGTGAATTGCCTGTCAAAATTGTTCAAGGAGAAGAAACTAACTTGAAAGTTACTACTCCTGTAGATCTGGCGATCGCTGAATTTATTCTCCGTCAAAGATTAGCATCTAAGTAACTAATTACAGGGAAATTTTCAGTCATATTTGACCTTTTTCAACACTCAAGTAATTTACCTAAAATTTATCACAGCTTTCTTGAAAAATCAGTGTCTTCAACAGTTTACGTAGCTTAAAATCTCCAACTATATTGGGACAGTAATAGTATAAATGGCGACAACTGTAGGTAATTATAATTTTCTTACCTGCCCACAATTAATTGCCTCAATACTGAATAAGTATTTTTGATTTATATACAAAATTGCTCCCAATATGAAGAATAAAGAGTTTCACAAGCTTTTAAAAAAAAATAAATCTAATTCGGGTTTTACTCTAACCGAATTACTCGTGGGTTTGATCATGAGTGTTTTTGTAATTGGTGCATTGGGCTTTGGTTTAATGCAGGTATTACAGTTAACTCAAAAGGGCAACTCTGAAACCGCAGCCCGAAACGAGTCCTCTCGCGCTTTAGATTTTATCTCCGAAGAGATGCGACGCGCCCAGGCGATTGAAGTTGATATGAGTGATATTGATAC
Source organism: Cyanobacteria bacterium P01_A01_bin.83 (assembly GCA_039030815.1). Taxonomy (GTDB): domain Bacteria; phylum Cyanobacteriota; class Cyanobacteriia; order Cyanobacteriales; family Xenococcaceae; genus Waterburya. The sequence goes on from JBCCDL010000357.1 coordinate 1,261, forward strand.
TCTAGTAGGATCTGATTATACAAGCAAGAAAATATCAGGTGCAGTCGAAAGATTAGTTTTACAAATACCTGGAGTAGATCAAAGGGTGATTTATTCTGTTGCTGAACCAGAGGATTCTTCTCCCTGGAAAGGACCACGGGCAATATATCGTTGGGGACCAGCTTTTAATGCTGCTGGTGATTATTCAAATCCTGATAATCCTGCTGTTTGGCAAAATGAAGTTTTAGTTGACGGCATAAGTAATGTTTCTCAAAGTGTCAAATGTGATAATAACAACGATGGGATAGAGGAAACCATCTCCTATGAAGGCTTTTTTGCTTGTGTCGTAGACGATGATGGTGATGTTATTTTAAATGCGGCAGGTAATCCAGTATTAGATGGTTCAGGAAATCCTATTAAAGAAAATGTAGTAGATACCAATGGAGATGGCGAAATAACTTTTGCAGATGATCCTTTGGATCTAAATGGAGATGGCGAATACAATTTTGGCGAGAGGTTAGCCGATACCAATGGAGATGGAGCCATAACCATTGCTGATAGCGCACTAGACAGAAATAGAGACGGTGTAATAAATGCTGAAGATGGTGCTGACACCGATGGACTTGCAATTACAGCGCAACTATACTTCACTGGCGAAACAAAAGGTACCACCAAATACAATGCTAGTAGCTATTCTGCTGATACCAAAACTGTAGCCAGAGCTAGAACCGCACCAGATAATAATGCTAAGGCTTCTGGAAGTTCTTTTACAGCTCACAATCAAATTGATACGCAGTTTGCTTGTACTGATACTGTTATTTGGAAAATGAGAACTGACTTTGGGGATAGTATTAGTAATCCCAGTAATCTGGACAAATGGGAATACGATCCTAACAATAGTAGCGCCGCACAACCCCAACCTATCGATATTGAAGGCGATACTTTAACTATTTCTTCAGTTCCTATGGGCGTGGGAAATGTAGACTGCCTCAATAGCCGTGCTAATAACGGTCGTGAAGATGACCAGCTCGATCCACGAGACTTTGAAGGTAATAAAAATTTGGCAGATGAAGATTGGTACGGCGATTCCACTAAAGATGATGTGGTAGCCGTTTCTCATGTAATTAACCTTAACGACCCTCGAACTTTTAATGGCGATCATGTTGACTGTACTGGTTCGATTTGCGCTGGTGGTACAGAAGGTAAAGTCTATACAAAACAAGATGGTGAAGCAGCAAAGGTTAATCCATATGTATTGGTGCTAAAACAGGGTACTGAACTTCCTGCTCTCAATGGCTATGACATGAACGATAATGGAGATTTGACAGACGATGGAGACCAAATATCATTAGGAGAACTTTTGGTTAGTGAAGGTTATGCGACCTTTAATGGCTCAGTATACAGAATTGATAATCTAGACAGTGACCAGCGAATAATTGCTTTTGAAGTTGGTAAAAGTGACGTTTCTAACAAAACCGCTCCAGGGGTCGATTTTCAAGACAATATATTTATCTTGCAATCAGATGCCTTTGCTCAGAAATACAAGACTTATGAGGATAATTTCAATAACTCGGATTCTTACACTCCTCCAACCTATAATGTTCCATATTAAGGCTGTATAAAACTGATAACTAATTTTGCAAGAGAATCAAAACATGGTTCTCTTTTTTATCTTTAATTCTAAAATCAATTGTTCAGTTTTTCGCAATTGTTAGCAGAAACAGAACCATCTTTGCTACCTGTATAATTTCCAGTTCTCATAATGCCCAGACCTAGCGAAATTACAAAACATTTTTGGGTATCAGTCAGTTCCGAAGACAATACAATAGTTCCCATTCTGGTGGTGGTACCTTTAGGAGAAAAGGGAATATTGGGATTTAATCCAGGTAAATTAGTTCTGATAATTACATCTTCATTAATAGTTCTAGTAGTTAATAAGCAGTCATTATCACTAGAGTTTAAAATTTTGGTCTCTGTATTAATATCGAGCTGACAAACTTTGCCATGGCGCGTTGCCATTTTTTGAGTTTCTCGAATGGCTCCTAATAATTCTTGTAAGGCATTGTTAACTCTAATACGGTTTAGTAAACCGACAAAACTTGGTGTGGCGATCGCAGCAATTACCCCTACAATAATAAGAGCGACCATCAGTTCTATTAAAGTAAAACCGCGATCGCTTTGTTGTTGAATTCGATTTATTATCAAGATTAAAGAACCAATTTATCTAAGGTACTTCTTTTACTGAGCCTCACATTTGTTAGTTTCGGCATCGGCATTATAGTTACCTGTCAAGATACCACCCAACAACCCTTGTATTTGAATGCATTTCTGTGTCGTAGGGGTCTGTTCATGAGAGATAACCATAATTCTCTGATTATCAGGGTTTCCTTTGCTAGAAAAGGTTAACTCTATTGGATTTGTAGAGTCAATATCTACAAGAGAATCGCCAACAAGTAGATCAAATGAAACTGAATCTTTCAATTCTCTATTACTCAGCAAGCATCCACTAAAACTAGTAGTTCCGTCGTCTGGTGCTATCTGAACAATTGAATTACCCGCAGCATTAGTAGTAAACCTAATTCTGCATGCTTGACCTTTTCTTCGAGCTAATTTCTGAGCTTCTCGGATTGCACCTTCAACTTGCCCCAAACCATCTTTAACCCGAGTCTGATTGAGCATCCCTAGTAAGTTAGGGACAGCAAGAGCCGCTATAATACCGACAATTACCAGTGCTGCTAGCATCTCAACAAGAGTAAAACCCTTATTACTTTTTTTAAGGACATCGTAAAGCAACATCAGGTACTACCTCCACATAACGTTCTGCAATAACATCACCAATTGGGTTATCTGCATTATCCAATTCCTGTACTTGGTAGTTTATTTTTAAAACACGATAGGGAGCATCACTTACAGGACTTGGATCTGTTAAATCATTGATTTGAGTGCGAATTAGACCTAGTTTTTTACCTGTTTCAGCCCCATCAGATGCTACTAATAAATTTACTGTTGGTTGACCTACAGCATTGATATCGTTCCACAAATCCCAGGCATAACCATTTTGATAGGCTGTTCTAGCAGGATCAGGAGGTACCGCTGCTGTTGCAACAGGATTACATTTGTTAGTATGATCTTCAGCAATAATACTTGCAAGTTCGCTCAATCGTTCCAAATCTTCTTGAATCAACTGATTTGCTCTTTGCTTTTCCTGTGCTTGAACTTTAATTGCTAATCCTAAGACAAAAGATTGTAAGGAAAAACTGACAAACGCTAATGCAACAAGAATAGAAACTAATACTTCTAAAATTGAAAAACCTTGGTCGTAAGCTTTTCGATAATTAAATTTGAGTAATTTTTCCATTAGATTATTCCACCTCCTCTCTTACCCAGTTGGTAGGACTACTAGTTAAAGGTCTTGGGGGTCGGGTGCCAGTTGTGGTATAGACTTCATAGGTTGGCACGCGAGTTCGAGAGTCGATTTTGGTAGTTTCAGTTTCATAAATTCCACTATCCAAAACTCCGAAGTTAACTGTTGCTTTGTTATCAAACTCCTTTACCCAGACTGAACCTATAATGTTGACAGTTCCAGAACCACTAATTGTTAGTTTACTTTCGGGCGCATTAATGAAAGCCTTGACGGTATTAACGCTATTAGAATCAATTGTTATGTTTCGGTTACCTTCAACGTAAATTTCTAGGTAATCCGAAGAAACTCCACTACCAATAATGTCTTGATCAATATTGAGATCTCCATCTATATAGACAGTAACCTTGGCGATACCATCTGTTTCTATAGGAGCATTAGTGTCTACAGGTGCAGTAAATCGGTAATAATATCTACAGTTACTAATATTGCGGCAATGATTAGTTTGATTAAAAGTTTCTCCTGCTGGGGGAGTTACAAAGGCTCTATCGCCAGTAGTTCCTAAAGTAGCTGGTAATGAACCTGGTTCATTAATATTTGCAGTTCCCGCTTCTGTAAACTTAGCATTAATTGAGTTAAGCAGAGGAATTGCGCGAGCATCACTGATAGCAGAGATGCCTGGAACATTAGGATCGTCACATCCTGAAGCATCGTCAGTAAGAACAATATTCATATCACTAGGAATTGTTAATGTTCCCAGGTTGTCACTGTTGCCATCGCCTATCCAGATTGCTGGAGCAAGATTTTGCATTTCATCTGTATTAATGCGCAGGGGTATATCTACCTGAATTTGTGCTACGCTCTCGTCAGGACTTCTACCCTGAACTTTTAAAATTCCCCTGGCATCACTTTCCCCATCATCATTGGTATCGTTGTCATTGCTGGTATCAGTGGGATAGTCTGGATTGACATCGGCTAAATTGTTGAAATCACCGTTATTGTTAGTTGCTAGATTATTATCGTTATCGTATGTGTAGCTAACTAAGCGATATTCCCCAATTAGATCCTCTGGGTCAACTGTATCTCCATCTCCATTTATGTCTTCTCGAATTTCCCACCAGTTATCATTATCTGTTCCATCTTTATCGCTAGCCTCGGCAGCGGTATCATTGGGTTTGGTGGCTGTACCTGTCCAGCCAGTAGGTGCACCTGCCATGTCTATACAGGTTTGACCTGCAACATCAATACCATCAATACTAATGCCATTAAAAGTAATATCAACGTCGTCACTGTCCCATACATCGTGATTATATACAGTTAAAATCCGATTTTGATTAAGAAATTCTCGATACTTGGTAATACCAACTTCGGCGATAGCTAAAGCATCGGAAGAACTGTTTTGAATCGTAGCGTTGAGATTTTCTTCACCAGATTTAACTATATTAGCCATCCCCAACAAAACCATTACCAAACCAAGGGCAATAACCATTGGTAGAGTAAAACCTTCGTCTCTGGCGCGACGCTGCAATAAAGTTTTTAATAATAGAAGTTTCATATAAAGCTAAAACACATTCGGGCAGATCAACTAGGCACAGAATGCCTCTAGACAAGTGTTACTTAGAGTACCCAAAACAAGTGTGATCGCGATCAATGACAAAAAAAATCTATTTGTTCAAATATCAGGAACTTTATTCCCCAGTTATTAATCTGATTATCTATCGCGGTAGATTAGTTAATGCTAAATAAACTTGAGCTAACATGGGCTTATTATTAGTAGGAATAGGCTGAGGTGGAATTGCCAGAGGTAAGTTATATGAGCGAGAGAACTGAAGTGCTTAGAGTTAGTTTTCTGAGTTGGCGGAGAATCTTTAAGCTAACTTTGAACCTTCTGGTGCTGGTGCTGCAACCGCT
>JBCCDL010000358.1:0-6505 GCA_039030815.1 Cyanobacteria bacterium P01_A01_bin.83
CAATAAAGACCGCTGAGTTGGCAAAGTCATCAGCGATCGCCTGAGCATCTTGATTTTCCCAAGCGCGCGCCTGTCGGATCACCATTTGAGTAATCTGTTCTTTCATCGGTAATGATTGAGCTTTAATTTGAGTAGTAAAAAGCACATTAGAACCAATAATCACCAAGGCAGCCATCAGAATTAAAACAACTGAATATAAACGTCTCTGATTTAGTTTGCCAATTAGGTAATTACTCATATCGGTTACTTAAGTATCTCTTAAGCATATTTATTAATTAACAATCCCAGTTTCTCTTTTGCCATCTCAGAGATCTTGTTTGGAGGAGTGAGGATAGCATATTTAAGAGCCGTGTGAGCTACAGACTGAGGAGGATTGACACTTAACTGTTTCACCGTGGCTTGAATCACTTTCTGGGCATTAACTGCATTGCGCTGTAGATTGCCAATTACCATTTCTACCGTGACATTTTCATGGTCTTGGTGCCAACAGTCGTAGTCTGTAACCAATGCCAGAGTAGCATAGGCAATTTCTGCTTCTCGGGCTAATTTTGCCTCTGGTAAATTGGTCATGCCGATAATAGATGCGCCCCAGCTACGATACAAATTGGACTCAGCTTTAGTGGAAAATGCAGGACCTTCCATACAGACATAAGTTCCACCACGGTGTAAATCAACATCAGTTAAATCCAAAGACTTAACGGCATCAGCTAAAACACCTGCCAAATTAGGGCAAATCGGATCGCCAAAGGCAATATGTGCCACAATTCCCTCACCAAAAAAAGTCGAAACGCGGTTTTTGGTGCGATCAATAAACTGATCGGGGACGACCATATCTAAGGGTTTTACAGCTTCTTGGAGAGATCCTACAGCAGAAGCAGAAATCAGATATTCCACTCCCAATTGCTTCATTGCATGTATATTGGCGCGACTGGGTAATTCCGAAGGTAGCAAATGATGATTGCGTCCATGACGAGCCAAAAAAGCTACTGTGGTACCTTCTAGTTGTCCAACAATTAAAGCATCGGAGGGACTTCCAAAAGGGGTAGATAACTCCACTTCTTGAACATTTTTCAGAGCATCCATTTTATATAGACCACTACCACCAATAATGCCAATTTTTGCCTCGATCATAAGCTGGGGAATTCCAAATTATATTCTGCTTGATTATTGTAACGATACGAAAGAAGATCTATGGAGATAAAGCTTAGATCCTGATTAATTAATTTCAAAGATCAATCCTCAACTTCGGTAGCTAAAACCAAAGGTTTAATTTCTGATCCAGGAGAAAAAGTAATATTGCTGCTAATGCGATCGCGCAAACGCTGGGCGATAATTTTGTTTAAACGGTACATTTCTGCACAAGGGTTATAGCGATATTTCACATCGATAATACGCTGTTTTTGCACAACAGGCTGAGAATTCTTGAGCCTTTTCTGCACTTGCTTACTACGATTACGCAAAAAAATATCAGGTTTCTCATCTCTGTTTTTGATATCAGGCAAATTATCTAATACAGGATTACGCCAATATCCTTTATAGTTCTCACTTTTGGGATTTTTGTAAAGTTTTAGGCTATCTAGTGTAGGAATATACAGGGCATAAAATTCTCCTTCCTTGACCACCTGAAAACATCCCCAATCTTTTTCCTGGCGGTTGAGTAAAATATCGAGAGTCAATTCTAAAGAAGGTAAATCAACCAGAGAATTGAGATTGTTTTGCTGGCTATACATAAATTTAAATTTTCTGGATCAGGTTGAAGTTGCTAAGAGAACCAAGATATGTTCAATTAAGTAAAGGCAGGAATTTTGGCAATCAGGGTCAGAACTCTATAGAGTGAAGCTTTAGCAGAATGGCATTGTCTCTTTATTATGCCTCTCAGTTTGCCGAACAACGGCGCACTAAAACTTTTACTTTTAAGTAAAAAATAAATTCAGTAAATTAATCAAATTTTATCAGCATGAATCTACAAAAATTTCTTAATCTAAGTTCAGGAAAATGGTTTAGTCAACGCACTAACTATTTCTTAGATGAAAATACAGCAGTCAGTAGTAAAGCTGATATTACCATTGAATCGATTGCACCAGATGATTCACGGGCATTAGAACTATGCCAGAAACACCAATTAGATCCTGCTTTGATTATAGGTGGAACAGTTCAAAGCTGGGATAATTCGGTAGACTGGGGCAAAAAGAAGCAAGTTGGTTCAGCCACTATAGTTTTAGTTAGTAATCCTGATAGTGACACTACTGGAGTCCTGATTCGTCCTGAAGATGCTAAAGTTTCTGGACACTATGTCTTAGGAGAAGATGAAGCTTTAACTTTGGTAATCGAAACAGAAGATGTATACGCTGAAGAACGTCAGTGGTTTGCTAGCGATAACTTTAAAATGCGTACTACCGTCGTTAAATTTAATAATGGCAAGCAACAAACTTCTTTTTATTCAGAAATTCGTAAAGCGCCCCCCAAAAGTGATGAAGACTGAGGGATAAAGGATCACGAAGCATCCAACCAGTAGACGAAGGCTTAAATAAGTCCACCAATAAAAAACAAGCAAACAACTCAAAATAAATACTTCCTACTTTCGCGCAGCGGCACTAGCCTCGTCTAGATTGTAACTGTCGATAAACATCACGAATATCGACCTTATGATAGGCTAAAGCAACCATTGTGTGGTAAAACAAATCAGCTACCTCAGATGCAATTTCATCTGGTTGATCATCTTTGCACGCCATGACAACTTCTGCTGATTCTTCTCCAATTTTTTTGAGAATCTTATTGTCTCCTCCAGCCATGAGTTGACAGGTATAGGAAGCCTCATTAGGATTTGCTAAGCGATCGCAAATAACTCGATAAACTTCTGATAGCGTATCTGCTGGGGGTACAGCCTTGGCACCGTCTACCTGGTGGAAGCAACTACGTTCCCCAGTATGACAAGCAATGTCGCCGATTTGCTCAACAGTTACCAGCAGAGCATCACTATCGCAATCATAGCGCAGCGATCGCACTTTCTGAATATGACCCGAAGTAGCTCCCTTATGCCATAGCTGTTGCCGAGAACGACTCCAATACCAAGTTTCCCCAGTGTCTAGAGTTTTTTGCAGCGACTCCTGGTTCATCCACGCCATCATTAAGACTGTACCATCCAAATAGTCTTGCGCGATCGCTGGTACTAATCCTTGTTCGTTGTAGCAAATTTTATCTACAGGAAGATGGAAATCGGAAATTTTGCTTGATGACATTATATTTGACTAAAAAAAACTGCCCCTAGATAGAGGCAGCTTATCACAACTGATATCAAAAATTAAAGCTTAATAACTTAAATTAGGAAATTAATGCATACTCGATATAAGAATCGCTGGCGCTAATAATTTCTAAGCTTCCCCAAGACTCTAAATCTTTTAAATAATTTAAGTTTTGCTTTGTATTTTTAACTTTACCTAGCAGACTATATTTTGTTTTGACTGCATTATTTCTGAGAATATGGATATTCATTGAATTTTACTTATTTTAGACTAGACATTCGTTACTTACCAATTTGAGAACAGTGTATACACTAATTGTTAAGTTGCCGAAAAGTGTAATTAAATCACACTTTCTGCACCCATTATTTTAAGAGCAAGGTTACATTTACTTGATAAAAATTAAATAAGTAATCTTATTGCTTATTATTTCGTCAGTTTGCATAAGGTATTGTTTTTCTAGATCACAGCCTCCTTACGCATTTTTGAACAGGCGATATTACTATAAATGTAACCAATCTCAATTAGTAACTATTTTTTTCTCTCTCAATATTTTGACCTTAAAATATACTTATAAAATACAAAAAACTACATATCTTTAATATATGTAGTCAAGAATTAAAATCAAATTGTACAAATTATTGTTTCCTGATTTTAGTTAAAAGGAATACCAATAGAAATAATAATTGATACATCATATATATTGGATAAAGTTAATATTCAAAATATATAGCTGAGATTTATTGTTAATTCTAGAAAATTACTGTTTTAACTAAACCAAACTTTCCCTATGAAGCCGTAGATTGCTCAAGTGTAATCTTTGGTTGAGTATTTGAACAAATATTCTTTCATTTATTTCTCAGTTAATAGATCGAGTTTTCTCAGGATAGTCCCCGATCTTTGTTATTAAGTTCAAATAAATATTTGATTAAGCATAAAGATTATTTATTTTGCTTTACTACTTACTCAGGAGTTCTTTTTTAGACAGACCTGTCTGTCTAAAAGCTAAAATGGATAGGTTAACCAATTAACTATCAAAAGATTACTAATGCAGAACATACAAGCCTTGGCTATTATGCCTATGGAAACAATGAAATCACCAGACAGTCATCGGCATGAACTGAATTCAGCCCTGATTATGCCCTTGTTAGAGTCAGCTGAGGCACTAGAGTTAATCTCGTCCTGTGGGGAGTTAGGTCGCGATCCTAGCTCAGACTATTTTACACCTCGTACTAAAAATATTGCTTATGTTCTGTGTCTGAATGGAGAATGGTTCCAGATAAGGGCAAATTGCTTTACTCAAGCTCAAAATTATAACGATTTTTCTGGCGGTTACAAACGCTGCTATCGAGAAATGCCAGAGCAATTTATCAAGTGTAAGGCAACTAAAAAAGTATTAAATTTATTCAAGTCTACTAATCATATCCCTGACAATGAGCCTATTTTAGTCCAGGTGCAGCAAAGTCATGTTACGGATGATACTTCAAAAATGTGTTTGACGGGGCAAGGTATTCACTCAGATGGTGCTGACAGAGCAATGCTAGTATGCTTAGAGCGCAACAACATCAAAGGTGCAGAGAGTGCCATTTACGCCGATCTTGATGGTAAGCGATCGCTAATTAAGCCATTTGTATTGAGAGAGGGACAAGCAATGCTATGGCATGATAATCAGGTATTTCATGATGTACATCCCGCCCAGACAATTGCTCCAGAGAAAGAAGGGACAAGAACTGTTCTTATTGCTCATTACCCAGCAATTCATTATTTAATGGGAACAGTTAATCCCAATAATAATTTAGGAACCAACACTGTGGAGCAAAAAAGGCGTTTACGAAATAAAGTTTAGCTCAAACCAATTCAAATCTCAGAGTAAATTCAGCTTGCTGAAGTTGAATAGTAAGTATCAATAAAAAACAATTACTATTGAGAAATAAATGATGTTTAATTGGTTGAGCTGGTTTGAAATAAAAGATTGTGGTTTAAAGTACTTCGTCATCAACTGGTTGGGGATGGAAAAAGAAAGCTTATTGACGGAATCAGAACCGCTCTGGGACACAAGCTCTAACAGTACATTGAGCAATAATGAGAGGATTTCTGTGACGAATCGGACAAGATGTTAACCAATACAGCAAGTGTGTCTTTAATTGACGGACAGACTTGTCTGTATTAGAATCAAAACATGAATCCAGATACCAAACAGTTAGCACCCAGAGAAAGAATACTCAACACTGTTGACCGCTTGTTCTATGAACAGGGTTATTTGGCTACGGGCATCAATCAGATTATTGCTCAAGCCCAAGTAGCTAAGGCTAGTTTTTATCAACACTTTCCCTCAAAAGAAATATTGGTTCTAGAATACCTTAAGGTTTACAATGACTCTTTTTTTCAGCAGTTACGGCAGTTAAACAAACAGTTTGCCGAACCAAAGGCAAAAATATTGGCTTTATTTGATTTATTAGTAGATTTTTCACAACAAGCTGAATGTCGAGGATGTGCTTTTTTAAACATCGCGGCGGAATTTTCTGATCCCGAAAGCGAACCCCGTCAGTTAATTGCTCAGTTTAAAACTGATTTGAAGCTATATATCGAGCAATTAGTTAAGCAAGCTTTGCCAACCGATATTGCCCCAGAATTAGCTCAAATTAAAGCAACTACTGTTTATCTACTCTTTGAAGCTGCCCTAATTGAAAGTCGAGTTCATCATGATCTTTGGCCGATTCATACCAGTAAAGAGGCGGTGGCGCAGCTAATAAATTAATGTATTGAATTTACTTAAACTAGAGGTATATCGATGAATTTAACCCAAGAATTAGCCAATTACCAATCTCAATTTCAAACTAAAGTACCTGCTCAATTGCAGTCTGTAATGAAGAGAGCCACAAAAGATCTGGCAGATTCTCATATTATTGATCGAACCTTAAAAGTGGGCGATCGCATTCCTTTATTTTCTTTACCAGATGCCTTAGGAGAGAATTTTGAGATTAAAACAGCTCTACAACAAGGTTATGGGGTGATCTCTTTCTATCGCGGTGGCTGGTGTCCCTACTGTAACCTGGAGTTAAAGGCTTTACAACGAATACTTCCAGACATTGAGGCTGCTGGGGCAAAGCTCATTGCTATTTCTCCTGAGACTCCTGATAGCTCTCTTTCAACTAAGGAGAAAAATGAATTAGATTTTGTTGTCTTAAGCGATCAAGGTAACAAAGTTGCTCAAGAGTTTGGCTTAGTTTTTGAGTTGCCAATGGAATTGCGACCTATTTATCAAG
>JBCCDL010000359.1:0-6497 GCA_039030815.1 Cyanobacteria bacterium P01_A01_bin.83
ACTGCTTAACACCTGCTCAATTTCATCCAAGGAAGCAAACAATTCTTGACTCGCTAAATTATATGCGGCTTGAGTCTGGGCAAAACCACAACGATAGACCCCGTTATTAACCGTATGATAAATTTTCTCATTCCACTGGTCGATCTGCTGCTTAAGATCTTCGGGATAGAGATCAAAGTCAGGATGCTGTGCATACTGATTAAACTGTGAATTAAGTAACTCAATAATTTCTGCACTCTCGTTATTAACGATGGTGTTACTAGCTTCATCCCATAAAATTGGTACCGTACAGCGCCCTTGATAACCTGGTTGTGCTAGTTGATATAGTTCAGGCACCGTTTGACAACCCAATTCTGGCTCAGATAAAACCCAGATTCCCGAATCACTAGACGGGTAAACAATAGAAACAGCGATCGCATCTTCTAAACCCTTTAATGCTCTTGTAACTAAAGTACGATGCGCCCAAGGACAACCCATCCCTACATAAAGACGGTAACGATTAGCCCCAGGCTGATATTGCTCGTGTTCTAAGTTAATTGAGTTTCTAAATTGACTTTCAGGTCGAATATATGCCCCTTTCTGATTACGGGGTGCCAATTGCGACATCATAACCTGCCACATAGTTGTCCAAACAAACTTGCCTGTTTTGACAATTAACTTACCTGGAAGTGATTTGTTAGCCATTTTTTATTAGTTATTTAATTATCAAATGTTTTTTCGCTTTTTAGTTGTTAGTTATTAGTCGTTAGTCGTTAGTTTTAAATTCTCTTTCCCCCAATTCTGCCACTATCTTCTATATCTATTTAGTTGCATAAAAACTAACGTTAGTGTTGCCATAGGATTTTGTACGATATAGTTCTAATCCTGGTATTTCTTTTGCTTGCCAAAGTTTAGGATTATGTTCAACTGCGATAGCTCCTTCCACGGTTACTAATTCTAGTTCAACTATCGCTTTTAATACAGGCAAGTATAAATAACTATCATAGGGAGGATCAAAATAGATCCAGTCGAATTGTTCTCCCGCTAAATTCCTAATTTTAACTAGGACATCGCCTTTAATAATCTGATAATATTGCTCAGGCTGTGCTATGTTCTGCCAATTTTGTTCGATTACCTGACAGGCTTTACCATACTGTTCAATGGCAACTACCTTCTTTGCCCCACGACAAAGCGCTTCTGCCCCCATTGAACCATTTCCTGCACATAAGTCAAGCCAACTACAGTCAGTAATGCGATCGCGCCAGATATTGAACACAGCTTCTCTTACCCTAGCTGCTGTGGGACGTGTTCTTTGTCCTGGTACTGTTCTTAATTGCCGATTACCATAAATTCTCATGTTGTTTATGATAGTATGCCTTATTGTATAAGGATACTTGGTCGATGCTAGTCTTTTAATTCTTAAGTTTATCCCTTCCGAATAAATGGCTTGCTGGCTGGCATAGTAAGAGCAATCTGTGGTCAAGTGATCGCTTAATTCTAGTTCAGTTTTAAAAGTTTTAAACTGTTAATTTAAAAATTTAGATTAAATAATTAATTTAACTATTTTCAGCCCATTCTTCAAACCAAGTTTTAAACTTCTGCAATCGAAACTTCAGAACAGATGAATCCTGAGCATTTAGAGGAAATAATTTCTCTTTCTCAAAAGATTTCCTAATCAGCTTAGAATCTTGTTTTCTATCTTGGTGCATAGAAAATAATTCTGCATATCTTTTGGGAGCAACTCCGCCATAATTGTCAAAGCTAACTTTATCACATTTACACTCTTCGAGTGGATTATTAATTGAATCAGAATGTAATTTTAAGGCAAGACTTTTTTCATAAGGTTCGAGGAAAACTACTCTTTTAATTCCTGAATCAATTATATGCTTGGCGCAATTATGGCAAGGGTAAGTTGTAACGTACATTGTAGAGCCAACAATTCCTACTATTCCAGATCTGGCAACTGTTACAATTGCATCCATTTCTGCGTGAACAGCCCTAGAAAACTCTATCAATTGTCTAAGTCTAGTTTCTGTTAGCAAAGTTTCTTTGATTTTTTTAGATTGCTCATCAGTAATATCACCTTTGATAGCCTTAATTATTTCATCTGCTATTAGCTTTTTTTCAATATCGTTATAGCACATTCCACTTTTAGCAAAACAGCGATTATCTGAAATTGATTCTGAAGTGTATAAACCACCTCCAAATTGAGGAACATCATTATAGCCTGTAGACAAGATTTGAGAATTCTCTGAAATAATTGCTGCACCTACTTGCCTAGATAAACAAGCAGATTTGTCGGCAGCTGAAAATGCCAATTGCATTCCATATTCATCTTGTTTTGGTGTAACAATAGTACTTTGAAAGATTAGGCTCAAAAATCTTTTGCATTCTTGATTAATTTTTTCTGGTGTATCGTAGTTATTCTCGAAAAAATAATCAGATTCTAAAACTGTTTTTTTTGTCTGCTGTCCATTTTTGCCTTTTTCTCCAGAATCAAGTTGAGATATCTCTTCAAATTCAATACTAGTTATATGCTTTTGATCTTTAAGTCGCCTTTTTCTAACACTATCATTAGCAACTGCACCAATCATATAAAATGCTGCTCCAAATACTTTCCTTAATAGCTTAACCGCATCAGGATGTTTTAAACTATCGATTATATATAGATATCGAGCATTTTTATTTTCAAAAGCACTATTTTTACCTAAATGTTCAGCAATATAAACAATACTTAGAGCGGCAAAAATATCATCTCTTTGATATCTATTTCTGAGTTTATTACCTTTATCTTGTAAGTCTATAATTCGCTGTGCTTTATCAGATCTATTTTTGTTCTCTGATTGATTATCATTAGAAATGGTTCTTAGAATATCTTTAATTACCAAACAAACATTTGATTCCAGATCTGTTAAACAGCAGTAATCTTTTTCTAAAAACCATTTCGTAACTTTTATCTCAACTGGTTGATATCCAAACGCTTTTGCCTCTTCCATCATTGCTTTCGTAATAAAAGAAGCCCCACTACCTATACGACCACTAATCCCTAAGATGAGAGTTGCGGTTCTATTTTCCATAAATGAGTCTGATGAATTTATAGATTTATTCATAATTTAGGATTGTTTAGTGTTTTTAAGCATTCATATTTATAGAATGCTTACTTATAAGATTCCCTTAAACCTTTTTGAAGTTACAATTACAGAAAATGAATTACACTTTTGTTATCAGAATCCGAAAACTTTTGGCATTTCTAAATCATGGAGTCTTTATAGAGAAAAGGATTGCTGGATTTTTTTCTAATAATAAAAACTTAAATTAGAAAATGGCTGTAATCCTCTTTAGGCATAAATTTATCTTGGAAAGTGATATAAGAGGTATAGATAAGAATTATATGAATTAGAGCAGGCGATCGCTTTTCCTTTGCTATATTTAGCAAGTATTGAAAAATGCAATCTTAATGAAAAATAATTTTTGGAGTCTAATCTGGTCTAGCTTTAATGAAATTCAAGGTTCATTAATCACGTTTATTGGTATTTTTGTATCTATACTATTGACAAGATTCCCTGTCAAAACTCAAATACCTCTAGACTCCTTTATCATCACAGTCTTAATTCTGCTATTGATTATCGCCACTGTGATCAAAGCGATTAACACGTTATTTGTAGAATACGAAGAGTTACAGCAAAGATTAGCACAGCCATTAATACCAAAAATTTTATCCGCCAGAAAATATGAAATTTTAGAACGTGCAGGAATATTGTGTTTACTAGATCGATCCGAACTATTCTCTATTGGTATTTTTGTATCTTGTTACTATAAAGATGAAGATGGTTTTGAGCTTTTGATCGGGACAGGAACAATTATCAACATACAAGGAGATGGAAAAATACAGGCTTTGATAGATAGACCGACATCTGGTTATCAAAATATTTTGCATAAATTAGCAAATAACGATTCTCAAATCACTTCGAGAGTAGTTATTAAGCCAACTATTAGAGGTGTTGAATAAAAAATAATTGGATATTTTAGATTATGACTAGTTCTACAGAACAAAGTAAATCAAAACCCCAGATATTTCCTGCAACTATCGCTCGGATTATTACTCCTACCAGAATTGTCATCAATAGAGGTGCTGAACATGGTGTTAAAAAGGGGCAAAAGATGCTTGTTTATTCATTAGATGAAAATGAAATATTAGATCCTAATACAGGAGAATCTTTGGGACGTTTAGAAATTTATAAAGGTACAGGTAAGATTATTCATGTTCAAGAAAAAATGTCTACTCTAGAATCAGATAGAGACAAGTATGCTGAAGAGTTCTCAAAATCTCTATCTGCTCCTTTCTTTCGCTCGTTTCCTAGTCAAGACCGTAATGAAAGTATTCCATTTGAAAATCCTCAAGTAGGAGATCTGGTTAAACCAATTTAGCAAATTAGCAAAATAGCTCAAGATGAAAAATTAGAACGCTAATCTCGAAAAGATTATTTATTTTCAAAATATCTAATTTCAATAAGTTTTGAATAAAGTGTCTATAACAACTTTTATATTAGGAAGAGTAAGGGGATTAATTATTCCTTGATCAAGGGTAAATTTAGTTGTATAATCTCTACCTAATGCTTCTCGAAATACAATTAACTCGGTATTTTTTAAATCTACTACCCAATATTCTTCAATTTACGCCGAGGCGGGAATCTGTTTTTTTTGATTTAAATCATATTCCAAGGTTGTACTAGAAATTTCTACTAGCCAATAAATATCTTTTGGATAGGGATGATGATTGAGGTAATTAGTATTTGGTAAGCGGACAATTGAGATATCAGGTTCGGGTTCTGAGTTATCCAGGGTAATAGGATGAGATTCAAAAACTTTGGCTTTGCCTTGCAATAATGTTCGTAGGTATTCGGCTATTGAATCATTAGTAAATCGGTGTAGCGGAGTTTCAGGACTCACCTCAATAATTTCTCCTGCAATTAATTCTACAGCACGATTGTTTAAAACTCCGCTGGCAAGCATTAAATGATAGTCGTCAACAGACCATTTTCCTGAAGTTGTCATAATGATTAGACCTCTTGCACCCATTGAAAATAAATTATCTTTCCCCTTAACCTTTTCCCTTCCCTTTAATAAAATAGTTGATAATAATTTGTGCTAGAAGTTTAACAGAAATACAGTAGGAGCAGTTAGCGCAAAATACAAACTACCTTGCGATCGCAAAATCGACTATCATGAATAAACAGATATCAAGATTAAATCTCTTATCTCTTCATTAATTATTATTTTACAGGCGTGATGTGTAGCGTCTTAACAGAATATGAAATTACCTATTGTTGCTGTTATTGGTAGACCCAACGTTGGGAAATCTACCTTTGTTAATCGTTTGGCGGGAGATCAACAGGCGATCGTCCATGATGAACCAGGTATTACCCGCGATCGCACTTATCGTCCTGCATTTTGGCAAGATCGCGATTTTCAAATTGTTGATACTGGCGGACTAGTGTTTGATGATGATACCGAGTTCTTGCCCATGATTCGTCAGCAGGCGATGGCGGCACTGGTAGAGGCTGCGGTGGCAATTTTTGTCGTAGATGGTCAGTTGGGCTTAACGGAGGGCGATCGCGAAATTGCGGAATGGTTACGTCGTCAGTCTGTTCCTGTAATGTTGGCGGTTAATAAGTGTGAGTCGGTAGAGCAAGGTTTGGCTCAAGCGGCGGAATTTTGGGAGTTGGGTTTAGGGGAACCCTATGCAATTTCGGCTATACATGGTAGCGGTACAGGAGAATTATTGGATGAATTGGTTACCCATTTGCCGCCGATGGATCAGTTAGTGGAAGATAACGAGATTAAGGTAGCGATTATTGGTCGTCCCAACGTTGGTAAATCTAGTTTACTAAATGCCCTAACAGGGGAACAACGCTCAATTGTCAGTCCTGTTTCGGGTACAACTAGAGATGCGATCGATATGATTGTGTCAAGGGGAGAACAGACTTATCGTCTGATTGATACTGCGGGTATTCGACGTAAAAAAAATGTCAACTACGGTGCCGAATTTTTTAGCATTAACCGCGCCTTTAAAGCAATTCGTCGTTCTGATGTGGTGTTGTTCGTGATAGATGTCCTCGATGGCGTAACCGAACAAGATCTTAAGTTAGCAGGAAGGATTATTGATGATGGTCGAGCAGTAATTCTGGTAATTAATAAATGGGATGCGGTAGAAAAAGATACGGGTACTATTAATAAACACAAAAAAGAAATTCTATCTCGCCTTTATTTTATGGAATGGGCGCAAATGATTTTTGTCAGTGCTATGACTGGACAACGGGTTAACAAAATCCTCGATTTAGTTGATACCGCCGCCCAATCCCACCGTCGTCGGGTGACAACTTCGGTGATCAATGAAGTGCTAGAGGAAGCTGTTGCTTGGCATTCACCTCCTACTAGTCGCCAGGGTAAACAAGGTCGGATCTACTATGGAACTCAGGTAAGTTCCCAGCCGCCGACTATTGCCTTATTTGTCAACG
>JBCCDL010000360.1:0-6486 GCA_039030815.1 Cyanobacteria bacterium P01_A01_bin.83
CCCTAGAAAGCAAAATCTCCGAAGCAAAAACCAAAAAAGATATGCTTCGTGCTAGAGCTAATGCGGCTAAAGCTAATAAGCAACTACAGGATTCAATGAATAATATTGGTACTAGTAGTGCTATGGGAGCATTTGAGCGCATGGAAGATAAGGTGATGCAGCTTGAGGCGGAGTCGGATACCGCAGCGGAATTAGGTGGTACTAATCTTGAAGAGCAATTTGCGGCTTTAGAAGCTGGTACTGGTGTTGATGATGAGCTAGCAGCTATGAAAGCTCAGTTATCTGGTAATAGCGCGGCAACCCCCAAACTAGAGGCTGCTGATACTCCTGCACCTAAAGATGCAGTGATTGACGCCGAATTAGATGAATTGCGTTCTCAGCTTGATAAGTAATTTTGCGGTGTTGGTAAATGCGTAATGTTAATCGTATATTTTGCTGATTAAGTAAAAATACGCAACTTTTAAAAGCTAATAGCTAATAGCTAACAGCCCGAAGCTACGAACTATTGACTTTTCAACAAAGCTAATACACATCAAGGGTATTTATATGAGTGACTGCAATATTCAGTAAACTAAACAGCAATATTAATTAATAGTAATTAATAGCAGGTAGTAACTACCTGCTATTTTCTATTAATTGTTAATCGTAGTTTGCTGATGCTCATTATTATGAATTTGCTTCATTTTCTCATAACAAGCTTGAGCTGCTTTTGATTTTCCCTGCCGTTCAAACAATTTGCCCAAAATTAAATAAGCACGCTCAAAATCAGGCTTAAGCTGGATTGTACGGCGTAAGCAGGCGATCGCTTTATCTACCTCCTGCTGCTGCAATAGCTTTCTTGCCAAATTAAAATATTCTTCGGGTTTTACCCCCTCAGGTTCCAAGGTAAAAGCTTGGTACCAACATAGACTTGACTGTAATTTGTTTCCAGTCTGATTATAAACTCTGGCTAAGTTGCGATGAGCTTTGCATAGCTTAGGATCGAGTTCTAATGCTTCTTGGTAACAGCTAATTGCTCTTGTCCACTGTTTCTTTTGAGCATAGAGGCTCCCTAAATTATTCCAAGATACAGCAGAGTTGGGCTGCTTTGTAGCTGATTCGGGGGCTATTGCTAATTTAGTTTCGGCTTTTGGTAAAAGTTTAGCTGGGGTCGTAGTCGCGGTAATTGAACCCAGACTAGCTAAAGATGAGCTAACTTCATCTGATTTATTTTGTCTGGTAGCAGAATTTAGTTTAGGTGGGCTTGGTTGATGAGACTGAGAAGCCAGCTTCGGCAAGTTTCTAGGTTTAGTTCTAGACTGGGAACCAGACAGTAGATTTTTGATGGGTTTATCTGACTCTAATGAGTCTGATAGTTCCAAGTCATTACTAGATAAAGAAATTAATTTCTGATAATAGACTACCGCCTGTTGCCATTGTTCCAGCTCTTCAAAGATCTTGACCAACTGTGACAGCTCGGATTCGGCTCGGGGATTGAGCTTAACTCCCTGAATATAAAAAATGCTGGCTTCTTTGAGCTTCCCTTGCTGATAAAGTTGGTTGCCAAAACTAAAATATTCTGGCGCAGTAAGTCTTTCTGGTTCTAAATTAACTGCTTGGCAAAAACACTCTAAGGCTTGGTCGCTATTGCCCAACTCCTCCCAAATTTGAGCTAAACTACGATAGGCTCCAGCCAAACTAGGATCAAGAATAACTGCCTGCTGAAAATAATCTAATGCCTGCTGCCAATTTTTTTGTTCAGCATGAAAACTACCCAAATTAGCGTATATAGGTGCAGAATTGGGATTTATTGACAGTGCTTTGGCATATACTCCCAAAGCCTCTGCTTTTTTACCTTGTACTTTTAATACATTACCCAGAATTTTATACGCATCTGCATTTTGAGCATTATTTTCTAAGGCATTTTGGCAAGCAGCGATCGCTTGAGACCAATTCTGTTCTTGAAAATAAATCCAGGCTTGTTCAGCGTAAATACGAGAGATAGCTTCTTTTTGTTGGGTTGTTGGTCGATCCATCTGAGCAGATTGAACCAGTGCGAAGGATTTATCAGGGTTATCAAACTCGCGCGTACCTGCGTACAAGTTCTTTGTCTGGCGACATGCGGCGTGGCAAAGCGCCTTTGTGTCGGCGAACGGCGCGTTAGCCTCTGTGGGTCGCTCGTCAAATTTAGATTCTGATTTTCTGTCTAGAGGAATTAAGTTTGAGGACTGGCGATTAATGCTCATCTAAGAACCATGATTTTGAAGATTCGACAGGTCATTAAAGCAGAATCAGGATAACCTGAAACGACTTGTAATATTATTGATTTATTTGAAAAATAGAAGATTGGGATAATCGATGGTCAATCTTATCCCATGTGATTGAAGATTGCCATACTATTGATTTATTACTTAAGCAAAAATTAAACTTCTCCCAACAGATGCAATTTGCCAAACGTCTGCAATCTTTAGAGCGTAATGTATTTGCCGATATGGATCGGGCAAAGAACCAAGCTCGACTCTTAGGAAAAGAGATTATTGATCTTTCATTGGGTTCGTCAGATCTACCTGTCTCACCCAAAACAATTGAAGTTATCGCCAATGCCCTAGAAGATCACGATACTCACGGCTATTTACTTCATGGCGGCACTAAAGATTTTCGAGCTGCCGCAGCGAATTGGTACACCAAAAAATTTAAGATTCCTATAGATCCTGAAACCGAGGTTTTACAGTTAATCGGTTCACAGGAAGGGACAGCACATTTACCTTTAGCAATTCTTAATCCAGGGGATACTGCTTTACTGCTTGACCCTGGTTATCCTTCCCATGCAGGTGGAGTTCACTTGGCAGGAGGCTCAATTCATCCCATGCCTCTGAAAGCTGAAAATAACTTTTTACCCATATTTGCAGATATTCCCGAAAATATCCGCCAACAGTCCAAAATGATGGTGTTGAGCTATCCTAACAACCCTACCGCAGCGATCGCTTCTTTAGATTTTTTTAAACAAGCCGTAAACTTTTGTCGGGATCACGATCTGATTTTAGTTCATGATTTTCCCTATGTCGATTTAGTCTTTGAACAATCAGCAGACATTGCCCCATCAATTCTGCAAGCTGATCCTCAAAAAGAACTTAGCATCGAATTTTTTACCCTGTCCAAGTCCTATAACATGGGTGGATTTCGCATCGGCTACGCTATCGGCAACAGTTCTCTAATTACAGCCTTAAGACAGATTAAAGCCGTTGTTGATTTTAATCAATATCGAGGAATTTTAGATGGTGCGATCGCTGCTTTATCTAGTACCCCTGAATCAGTTAGGCAAACAGTTAACATTTTTCAACAGCGTCGAGATGTTTTTATTCAAGCTCTTCATGAAATTGGCTGGCAGGTAACTACTCCTCCAGCTACGATGTATGTCTGGGCAAAACTACCTAAACCCTGGCAAAATCGCTCTATTGACTTTTGTACTAAATTAGCGGCTCAAACTGGCGTAGTGACTTCTCCTGGAGCAGGTTTTGGACAGATGGGAGAAGGTTATGTTCGTTTTGCTTTGGTAAAAGATCCTGCTACTCTGCGCCAAGCAGCTAGCAAAATTCAACAATTTCTTAATTCTTAATACTGGGTAAAGGTAACTAACAGTAATGAACTAATTGATAATTATAGTTACTGATGCTAGTAACAACCAAGCTTTTTATGATTTTGACGCTACTGGTTCAACAGCAGCTTTGAGACAGGCTGGTAATGAATTAAATAGCTATGCTTATCGTCCTTTAAAATTATAAACAACAAAGTTATTGTGAACTAATTTAATTCTCCCAATTTATTAGAAAATATTGGCTCACCATATTCTTTTTCTAGCTTTTCAATGGCACTAGAATCTACTGTTAAACTAGTTATTGTTGGATTTCCCAAATGAAAAACAATAGACTCTTGCCTAAAATTGCTATTATAAACTTTTTGATATGTAATTTCAGTCCAAGGAATTAACAAAGAGGGAAAAAAAACTTCTATAGGAGAAGGTACAGCAAGATGAAGTCCTTCATCAGATATGCCAATGATCAGTCCTTTGATTGAAGCAGTTCCCCTGTCGCTTTTAAAACCCCCCACTTGATTAATGAGAAACGCGCTTGATTTTCTACCTTGTTCGACTTTATACTTGGTTGATAGTTCTCTCCAACGAATAGGCAAAGAAATTAACCAAGAGAAAAAAAACAAACCTAAGAATAATAAAACAAAATCGCGAACAAAGTTTGACATTTTTACATTATATATAATTTAGGCTTTAATTATATTTTTAGGTATTAACTTCAACAGAAATAATTGTTGTGTCTTAGTTTAATTCTTTCAATTTATTAGAAAATATAGACTCTCCATATTCTTCTTCAAGTTTTTCAATAAGTTCTTGAGAAAGTATTAAAGTCGTTATATTTGGCTCGCCAATATAAAATTTATCTAAGTACAGGCTAAGTACAGGACAAAAATTTTAAGGAATTAAGTTGAGGTAAAATTAGCAATGTACTGTAGCAATCCTGGCTGCCTGACACATTTATGTCAAACCCATATTTTTCGTGGTAATTGAATTTTGTCAGTACGGTAAATAAATGCTTTCAAGCGATGCCTGCGGCTAGCTGAGTCCTGCGGACTTGCTCCGCAACCGAAATCACTTTGTCAGAAAATACCTTTTTAGCCAAAAAAACAAATTCTATACAGCGCAAAGTTTTGAGGCACTTGTGTCAGGCAGCCAGGTAGCAATCTTAAAATTATTTAAAATCAGATTGAATGCGATCGCTCCATAGTTTAAATATTAGACCTCAATATTTATTAATGTTTAATGATCACTTAATTACTGTTGACTGAATTTACCAATCGTCATCATAATCCTCAATATCTGGTCGCTCAATAGCAGTTGCCTTTGGTGATAAAGAATGGGATGTTTCGGCTATTTCAGATATTTCGTTAGAGATTTCCGAAGCATAATCCATTTGCACTATTTCACCTTCAAAACTTTGAGTTAAATTATCAATCGCCTGCTGTAATTGATCGCGATCAGGGTCATAGTTTGAATCAGATTCAGTGATTAAGTCAGATTTGATATTTTGATTGGTTGTTGAAGTTAGAGGAATTGGCAAAACCGAAGTTGCTTCTGGTTCTATAGTTTGAGTTTGATGCTGACCAGATTTAGCAATGGGTTGAGTCGGCGGTGGCGTTATTGAAGGAGAAACTGATGTAGTGTTGTGGGTGACTGGATTTTGAGCTGCCGATTGAGGTTTAGTTAGTTCTGCTGGAGCGGTTTTAGCTGATTGATTAGTTGAAGATAAAGCTTGATTATTGCCAGGTTGTGTTGGTATAGTTGTCAATTTCTCAGTAGGCTGCATAATCGGTGTCGCAGAAGTCTGAGCGACATGATCTTGCGCCACCTTCAACTGAACTTTGACTTGGCGTTGGCACACCTGAGCAAAAGCTGCCTCAATGTTGGGAACTTTCCCGTGATTAAGCTTCTGAAGTCTAGCCGAACTAATCCCCACAATCGCACTAGTGCCATCAAAGCTAATCAAATGGCATTGTTGCTTAACTAAAGCCTGGGTTGTTGGAGGCTGCAAACAGCTAACCACTTTGCTCCATATTTCCTTGGTATTAATAGTCTGTTGCTTATGTCCAGAGACAACTGAGTCAGATTCTGAAGACACAGCTTTAGGTATAGCTGCTTTACTTGCAGTTGCATTTTTTTGCTGGTGTTGATTGTGATCTTTATTCCCTGTCTCTACTGGTTGATGCTCTTGTTTAGTTTTAAGTGCTTGATTGACCTTTTTTTCCAGTGGTACATTCTCGACCAAAGTAACCTTTTGAGACGTTACTGTCTGCACAGCACTCGATGCCTGAGGATTACCCACAGATTTCGATGGGTCAGAAACCACGGTTGAATTAACTACGGCTGTAGTATGATTAGCGATCGCATCCTTAACTTGAGGCAATAGTCCTAATAAAGTAACTTCAAGCCAGAGACGGGGCTGGGTCGTCTGCTTTAGTTGGGTTTCTGCTTCTTTTAAATGCTGTTGTCCACGCAAAATTGAGGAAGTGTCCCAATTATTCGCTTCAGTACATAATTGTTGCCAGCAAGTCTCTGTAACGGTGGTCATCCCAGAACGCTGGGGTGCAGTTTTGGCAATCAGTAAATTGAGATAAAAGCTAGCCAAATTCTGCAACACTACTAATGGTTCTCGACCTCGATCGATTAGGCTACGACACTGTTCGAGAACCGCTAAGGAGTTATTCTGGTTAATCGCCTGAAGCAAGATTATCAAATCTTGTTCTGGTACTGCCCCTACTAAATCCCAAACTTTTGCCACAGAAATAGTTTCGCTTATCAAACTCAACTGATCTAAAAGACTTTCAGCATCCCGCAAACCACCGTTAGCAATTTGAGCAATTAAGGTCAAAGCATCATCGGCGATCGCAATCTTTTCCTCGCTCGCAATATATTTAAGATGTTTGGTCATATCGGTCAAA
>JBCCDL010000361.1:0-6468 GCA_039030815.1 Cyanobacteria bacterium P01_A01_bin.83
ATAGATTTCTCGCATAAGTTTTAATTAAACAGTTGAGAAAGACAAACAAGAAATTGATAGCGTGTATTTTGGAAATCTCCTGTTCAAATTAATCTGAAATCAACAATCAACAATCTTAAATGGCGCGGTGAACAGTACCCCGTCCTTTTAGGGCGGGGTACTGTTCACTTCGTCAAGTTTTCAAGCTGTTTGTTACCTCGTTAGCCTTTTGATAAGGAAATTCCTTCGGGAGTTCATTCGGCGGACAGTTAATTACATTGTCGCGCTCCGCTCCGCAATCTTCTACAAAGGTTATGGTAGCAAACTCACAGACAATCATCTTGGGGTAAGTAGGACCTTCATTACGATATTTGTACATGAGGTCAAGATGTTCATTTTGATAGCAGACGGTTTTTTCAGGATGCTGTTCAATCCATTGCGGTAAGAAGATAGCACCATGCAACTCCTTCCTTGCTAAATTCACCGTTACGCAAACAACAGTGCCAGTGGGTTCATCCCAAGAGATCTTAAAAACGCGATCGGCAATTTTGACGATGTCCGCCTTTTGGTCAGTAACCCAGCGACCTGCAACAATTCCACTGTGAATACGGTAGGCAAACGTATGGGCATTTTTGACATAAATCTCATACTGCCAGCCATTATCGTAAGTATATACGAGATGTTTACCAATAATCTCATCAGGGTTACGTACTTGTTTGTTTAATGTCATGATCTATACCTTTCGTTGAATTGTAAGTTTTAGGAAAATATCCCTCTTTCAAGAAACAAAAATGTTTCTTTTGGACATTACGAGCGATCGCGGCTCGTGAAACGCTTTTATCAGACTGGGTCAAAACCTTGATTTCTTGTTGGCTGAAATAACGCAAATTGGCTTTTGAGTAGCAAACGATACGTGCGACCTGAACTGGTTAATTGAAAGGTGACTCCCTATAACTAAAGTTCAACCGTAACAGTAAAATCTTCTATTCCAATATCACTAGCATTTACTCCAATCAAAGAAGCGAAGTCTTCTCCTGTATTAGTAATTTCCAGCCAAACTTGACCAACACCTTGAGTAATAGTTAGGTCGTCAAACTCTAAGCCACCAGCTAAAACGAAAGAATCAACGCCATCTTCATAGTCAAAGATCGTATCTTGTCCGTCAGTAGTTCTAAGAACAAATTGGTCTGCTCCTGACTTACCCCACAGTAGATCGTCACCTGCTCCGCCTTCAATCGTATCATCGCCATATTCACCAAAGATGAGATCGTTACCTTCAAATCCTCTAATCCGTTCTCTATTGCTACTACCAAAAATCAAATCGTTTTCGGCAGTACCATTAATCACAGGATTGATAGAAATTCGAGCAATTGGAGCATCTGAGGTAGTAAAGTCTGCATTAGCAAAAACACCATCCCTGAAATCTAAGACTCCACCACTACCTGGTGCTTGAAAGCCCTGATGAGATTGAACTGTTCCATTTTCATCAATACCATTGCCAATTACATCCAGAGTAAAAGGAACGTTGTTAGGATTTTCATCGTTGACTTCTGTACCTGCATCCCAGACATTATTTCTGGTAACAATAATGTCTTCTCCAATAAAGTTACCTTCTGCATCAAAAAGTTCGAGTGCCTCGTTATTCGCCACAAAAGCATCATTACTAGGGAAGAACATGGCTCCGTAGTTAAAAAAGCGATTGTTAGCTAGATTGTTGATGTCGATATCGGTAGTGACAGAAAGACTGTCGCCAGGAGCAATTCCCAGAGGACTTTCTGCACTAACAACTAGACCTTGAGTGCCACCATTTTCGGCGGCGGAACTGTCTGCAAATATAGCTCCAAGAGTATTTTCCTGTGGGGGTAAGACTTCAGGATCTAAGCCCATCTCGATTAAAGTATCAACAACACCAGAAACAGTACCTTCTAGTCCTGTAATTGCATCTTCAGCTAGATGCATAACTCCAGAAGAAGCTGATTCTCCAACTTCAAAGGTATCAAAACTACCATCATGAAGACCAAACCAAACTGGAGTAATATCAGCACCATTTTCTGATGATAGATTTTCTACAGTCACTTCTAAAGTAACTTGCTCCTGAGATGAGATAACATTGTCGTAGCTCATGATTTTCTCCGTATACTCCGTAAATAAAATTCAGATAGTTTTCTTCTGTTCTCGTCACAGGGTCTCTTCGGGACGAAGGGGATAGGTTATACTCTTAACTTGCACTTTTTCAAACCCTTACTCAGTAAACGTTCTGGCTATCCATGAAAAAGTGTTAGTTTCTACTATTGCTAATGACTTGAAAAGTCGTTAGTGAAAGGCTCAGATCTTGCACCTATCCCATAACTAAACGGACACCCTCTCGCACCTGGGGGAACCCCAGGTGTCTTGTCCTTCTTGTGTTATTAGGGAACAGGGTAAAGGTTAAGGGGAACAGGGAAATAAATTGATTCTTAGCCCCAGCTTATTAAGTATATTTATACTGGTGCAAGTGTGAGTTATAGATAATTAGTTCAAGCTGGATACAGCCTGAGAAATAGCTTGGACAATGCGACCACCAGCAGTAATATCGGCTGCAATCAGGGCAATGTGTTCATCTAAAGCTTGTTCGTTGTCGTTCCAAACATAGGGACGATCAGTGGAAGGTGCTTTGCCTACTACTTCTTTGATGGCTAAATACAGTTGGCGAGTAGCTGGAGATAGACATTGAGTAGCATCGTAGTGATTGGCAATTTTCTTGGTTCGCAAATCAACTGACTGCACGCCAAACATTAATGCGATCGCCATATACTGCTGGAAAATTTCAATGGAACGACGGGTTAGATTAGCTGAACCAAATCCTTGAGAGTTGATGTTTTGGTTGAATTGTTCGGCATGGGTAGGAAAGCGATCAGTTAGGGAATTGCCGTAAAAGGTCAACAGGGGCATAATCGAGTTGCCAGTAATTTGTAGCCCTTTTAAGCCCATATTTACAGGGCGATCGCTATTCCCAACTAACGAGGCAGCTAAACCATTGTTAAACTCAGGCATAGTCAACAGGGCAATTTGGACATCTAAATGTTTTGCCAACAAGCCCATGTAGTAACGCAAGTTATCCATCGAGGTACCAATATACTGTCCGAGGAAATTGCCACCGTGGTAACTAGCATTATTAGCAACATCGATTAAAGGGTTATCGGTAACAGAATTGATTTCAACTTCGATCTGCTGGGCTATTTCCCTAATGCCATCGGCAATTGGTCCTGTATATTGAGGTAGGCAACGTAGTGAATAACGATCTTGAATGAGTTGTTCCCCTCGATAGTCATGAGAACCATCTAGTTCATCTCGAATCAAAGCCGAACCTGTAATTAGTTCCAGCATTTGCTGTGCCGACCAAATTTGACCAGGATGAGGTTTGCTCTGATGAATAAAGGGGTGGAAAGATTGATTAGTCCCATTCAAACCTTGTAAAGCCAAAGCGTGGGCACCTAAAGACAGCGCCAGCAAATTTTGAGCATCGTAGACACAGTTAGCGGCAATACCAGTCATTACTGCTGTACCATTCATCATCGCCAGTCCTTCTTTAGGTAACAACTCTAGAGGTTCTAGTCCCAAAAGCTGTAGAGCTTGGGGGGCGGTCATTTCTTTTCCCTTAAAATCTACGGTGTAGTGGTCATTTAGTCCCACTAAGCAACCAGCAATATATGCTAAAGGAGTTAGATCTCCACTAGCCCCAATCGAACCAAATTCTCTCACATGAGGCGTGACCCCAGCATTTAAGAAAGTTTCAATCCGCTCAATCAACTCTAAACGAATGCCTGATGCACCGTAAAGATGAGAGTTCGCCCTCAGTAGCATTCCTGCACGCACATCAGCTAAAGACAGTCTTTGTCCTGCGCCAACCTTGTGATAGCGCATTAAGTTGTTTTGTAATTCTTGAGCTAGGTCTGGGGCAATGACCACGTTTGCCATCCCGCCAAAACCGCTAGTTACTCCATAAATTGGTTCGCCTGATGCTACTGCCTCGGCTACCCACTGACAAGATGATTTGACTTTTTGCAAAACTTCTTCTTTAGTAGTTATGAGTGCTTTGGCACCATAACGAGCAACTTGGGCTACTTCTTTTATAGTTAGAGGTGTTTCACCGACAATTACGACTGATTTTGAGGCAATGCTAGAAAATTTATCAGTGGAAGTTTGAGTTGGGGTTTGAGGTGCTATATTCATAGTTAGTAAGAACAAAAATGTTGGTAGAGTGCTAATGAGCTGGTACCTCATTAGCCTTGTTATTTTCTTGAGTAAGGGGGGTGATCATACCCCTTAAGCGATCGCAGCAAACTGGTGATAGTGGGAAAGGTTGCAAAATATCTTTTGTGAAGAGGATTGCCAAGGACGACCAACTGCCATCGCCATGACTTTCATCTCTTCGATTAAAAGATAAAATTGTTCAGGTGTTAAAGATTGAGGACCATCAGAAAGGGCTTTTGCCGGGTTGGGATGAACTTCAATCATCAAAGAATCTGTTCCTGCGGCGATCGCAGCTAACGCCATGGGTGCAACGTACTGAGATTTACCAGTAGCATGACTAGGATCGAGCATAATTGGTAAATGAGTTAGTTCTCTCAAGACGGGAATGACCGAGATATCGAAGGTGTTGCGAGTATACTGTTGATCAAAGGTGCGAATTCCTCTTTCGCAGAGAATAACGTTAGGATTACCTGCTGCTAAAATATACTCTGCTGACATTAGCCATTCTTTAATAGTTGCAGACATACCGCGCTTGAGCAATACAGGTTTTTTGATTGCTCCTACTTTTTTGAGTAAAGAGAAGTTTTGCATGTTTCTCGCACCAACTTGAACCACATCAGCCACAGAGGCGATTGCATCAAGCTCTGCAGCATCCATAACTTCAGTGATAATCCCCAAGCCAGTCTCTTGTCGGGCGGTAGCTAACCATTGTAAAGCTAGTTCGCCATGACCTTGGAAGGCATAGGGAGAAGTTCGGGGTTTGTACGCACCACCTCTAAGAAACTGTGCCCCTGCTGCTTTAAGTTGAAAGGCTGTATTAACAATCATCGATTCGCTTTCGACTGAACAAGGTCCAGCTACATTAACTAACGGAGCATGTTTACCAAAAGCAATATCACCATTAGGAGTAGGTACAACTACCTCGCTGTATTCTCCATGACGGAATTCTAAACTAGCTCGTTTAAAAGGTTGGTTAATTTCTAAAACAGTTTCAACGCAAGGACTGATTGTCTGAATTTGTTCAGGATTTAAGTCTTTAGTATCGCCAACTAAACCAATAATTACTTTATGTTTGCCTTGCCTGGTTTCAGTTTTAAGATTTGGACGAGATAGTTCTTGATTGATACGCTCAATTTCTTTAGCGGAAGTTCCATCTTTAACGACAATAATCATGATAGTTTCCTACGATTGAATAAATGAAATAATTATTTTTTTGGCGCAACAAATAATCACTTTATTTTGCTTTGTTATTTACTAAGTTAAATCTTTTTTGATGAGATAACAATAGCAAAAGGTAGCAAAAGGTATCATCTTATTTTCAATAAAAACAGTTAAATAAAAATAGAAAAGCATAAAAAATCGAGCTTAACAAATAAGCCGATTTTTATCAAAAAGTATTAATTTAATTGCTGCTACTACTTACTAGATATATATACAAATAGCCTGTGGGCAAGAGATTCAACAAATAGCAATGTGCAAGTTAACTATATATACGTAACAAAAACAATTTTTATGCACTATAGAATTTAATAATATTTAAAAATATTGTTTATCTAGCAATATATTTACTTAACAAAGATATTTACAGCCTAAGAAACTAAAATAAAAAATGCAAAAATATTAAATTATCTGAAATCGAACTTAAGCTTCATAACTTAAAGTAAATATAGCAATTCTTGCTTGGTTGAGATACACTTCGGTGCAGCTAGAAATTAGGGATTAGGAAATAGGAGTTTTTATTGTTTTAATCAAATCTCGAAACGTACCTAAGTAAGTGGGTGTAAATAAATATAAGATGGTCTATTTTGGGACTAGGGACTAGGGACTAGGGACTAGGGATTGGGGATTGGGGATTGGGGATTGGGGATTGGTCATAAAATTTCACATTCGAGTCTTATAAATTATTGGGCATACCTACTTAACTTGTTTGAGAAACAAAGGGCGAGACGAAGCGCCTTTGTCTGGATCTACCGCTATATTATGGTTGAGATATGGGCTGATTAGTTCACTAAACCTAAATTAAAAGTAGATCGAGAACAAATAGAGAATAGACCCCCTCCATAATTTGTTACGGAATATGGTATCGAACTAAAATGGCAGGATGGGCGAGAAGCTAGTCATCCAATGGCAATGGTTGACGGACATCCTGCTTTGGTACACTTGGCAATTTATCGTTTTTCTCAAAGTAAAGTAACTTGATCCCAACTGCTAAGTGGGTAGGTGAAATAAAATATAAAATAGCTGTGGCAGGGGTTA
>JBCCDL010000362.1:0-6453 GCA_039030815.1 Cyanobacteria bacterium P01_A01_bin.83
AATATCTTGCCGATTATTGACTCCATTCAGGTTTGATTTACCTTTGTAGCAACTAATAACAGTGATTTGGGGATTCTATTGTAACTAAAACAACCAACTAACTGGCTAATTCAGAATTTAGCTCATCCAAAAGTGCTAAAACTTCCTGGCTATGAATGCTGGGTCTAACACCTAAAAAAGTGGCACGTAAAATACCTTGGGGATCAATGATGTAGGTATGTCTCAAGGACATTGCTCCCAGCCAAGAACCATAAGCCTTACTAACCTTGCCATCGGTATCTGCTAGTAGAGGAAATTTTAGTCCTTCAGCATCGCAAAATTCAGCATGAGAATCAACATCATCAACACTAACTCCTAGGATTTGAGCATTTCTGCTCTCATATTCAGCTAAATCTCGCTGAAAACGTTGCGCCTCTAGGGTACAGCCAGAAGTAAAATCCTGGGGATAAAAATACAGTACAACCCATTTTCCCCGATAATCCTCCAAGGCAATTGATCCATCACCAGTGTTGGTCGACAAGGTAAATTCGGGGGCAGGTTCATTGAGATTAGGCTGCTTTCCTCCCATCCCCCAGGCATTAACTGGGGTTAATCCAAAAAGCAGTAGGGATAAACCAATTACCACCCAAAATCTCACTCGAAAGATAGATCTTTTCAAGACGTAAGCTGCTGACAAATCTTGCTGCCCGATACTATCCTTAATTGAATACAGACGTTTCATAATTTACTGAAAATATGATTTACTTATCATAAGATTACAAGCAATGCTAAAACCATAACAAAAAATTAATCTACAGAGTTTAGTTGGTTGTGTTTTAATCGAGTATCAACTTGTAAATCTAATTACCCTGATCAAGCGTAGTTAATAGAAATACGAAATATGAGTACAGATTTGATTGCACCTCATGGTGGTGAACTAATTAATCGCCTAGCTACTGCCGCAGAAAAACAAGAATTTTTGAGCAAAGCCGATTCTTTGCCTAAAGTTCAGTTAGATGAAAGAGCAGCATCAGATTTAGTGATGATTGCGATCGGTGGTTTTAGTCCCATCAGTGGCTTTATGGGTCAAAATGACTATTTAGGGGTAGTTAAAGAAATGCGTCTGGCTAGTGGTCTTCCCTGGTCAGTTCCTGTAACTCTCTCTGTAAGTTCTGAAATAGCAGAACCTTTGAGTATTGGCAGTTTAGTTCGTTTAGATAACTCCGATGGTAAATTTATCGGGGTTCTAGAACTGACTGAAAAGTATAGCTACGACAAAAAATTAGAGGCAGAAAATGTCTACCGTACCACCGAAGATCAGCATCCTGGAGTGAAGGTGATCTATGATCAAGGAGAGATCAATCTAGCAGGCCCCATCTGGCTGTTAGAAAGAGAAGATCACCCTCAGTTTCCTAAGTATCAAATCGATCCAGCTGCTTCTAGAGTACTGTTTAAAGAGAGAGGCTGGCGTACAGTAGTGGGTTTCCAAACTCGTAACCCAATTCACCGCGCCCATGAATACATCATCAAATGCGCTTTAGAAATAGTAGATGGCTTGTTCTTGCATCCCTTGGTCGGAGCGACTAAAAGCGACGATATTCCTGCGGATGTCAGAATGCGCTGCTACGAAATTATGATGGAAAATTATTTTCCTCAGGAGCGGGTGATTTTGGCAATCAATCCCTCGGCAATGCGTTATGCAGGACCTAGAGAAGCCATATTTCATGCTTTAATCCGTAAAAACTATGGCTGTACTCATTTCATAGTTGGTCGAGATCATGCTGGAGTAGGAGACTACTATGGCACCTACGATGCTCAAGAAATCTTTGGTGAATTTGAGCCAGAAGAAATGGGAATTACCCCCCTCAAATTTGAGCATGCTTTCTACTGCACTCGAACAGAACAAATGGCAACGGCAAAAACTAGCCCTGCGAATAAGGATGAACGAATCCACTTGTCAGGAACAAAAGTACGAGCAATGTTGAGAGAAGGTAAAACTCCTCCTCCACAATTTTCTCGTCCTAAAGTTGCGGCTGAATTAGCTAGAGCAATGAAAGTTAATTAAAAATTCTTAATTGTCAAACTAGAAGACTATAACTGGTTACAGGTCTAGGAGTTTAATCTGTTGATCTGTAACCTTTGTCTATTAAATCGACATGCAACAGCTATTATTGATAGGCTAATCGCAGATTTCTAGACGCTGATAGCTGATATGAGACTTAACCGCCGAACTTTTCTACAACAGGCTGGATTGGCATTGTTTGCTTGGGGAGCAACCGAAACGGAAATTGCTCTAGCCGACAATAAACACCTAGCAGCCTCGATCGCAAATTATCAGTCAACGCTCTTGCAGCCTACTAAACGGAAGTTAGCTCTTCTGGTAGGAATTAATCGTTATCCTCATCACGAGGATTTAACTGGCTGTCTAATGGATATCGAACTCCAACGAGAGCTATTAATTCATCGGTTTGGCTTCAATCCCCAAGATATTTTAACCTTGAGCGATCGCCAGGCAACGCGAAGCAACATTGAAACTGCTTTTACAGAACATTTGACAGCGCAAGCCCAAGCAGATGATGTGGTGTTGTTTCATTTTAGTGGTTATGGCAATCAGATTAAAATGCCTTTAGTCTCGAATCTTGAGTCTGCCAATTCAAATACAGAGCAAGCTGATGCCTATCGTCTGGCAAATAGCTTTGTTCCTGTAGATGGTTTCTCCTCTGCCAAAAACCCGTTGGCTAACAACATTCTTCAAGAAACTCTATTGGTCTTAGCACAGTCTTTATCTACCTCTAGATGCACTTTTGTGTTAGATACCTGTTTTAATGATACTTCTCGTAGTAAACATGGTAGCTTCAGAGTACGCTCCATTCCACAGGCAGCGGAAAATGCTGCTGCTGCCGAGCTAAATTTTCTCTCTCAATTAAAAGATAACCTGGCAGCAAAAGGACTCAAGCCCAGCAAGAGAATCTCATTTTTACCAGGAGTAGTTTTATCCGCTGCTAGTAACAACCAGGTGGCAGTGGAAAGACAGTGGAATGATTTAAGTGCAGGATTATTCACTCAAGCCTTGACTCAACATTTGTGGCATCTCACCCCTAGCAACAAAGTCCAGGTTGCTTTAACTCGAACCGCTGAAACGGTGGAGCAAGTTATGGGTAAACAACAGCAGCCTACTCTAAATAATTCTGATAAATCGGCGATCGCTTATTATCTAGGGGAGAGAAGCGGGAATTTGTGGCGCGAGCAAGATGACGAAAGTGTCCTATCGCCAATGAGTGATGTCAGTAGCGCCATCGGAGTTGTCAGTAAAGTCAACAAAAATATGGTAGAAGTCAAGCTTTTGGGTTTACCAGTTAATGTTTTGGAAAGCTATGGCGTTGGTTCTTGCTTGAATCTAGTAACCTCTGAAGATGATTATGCCCCTCAATTGCAAGTCAAATCAAAGAGTGGTTTGATCTCTAAAACTCAACTCCTATCATCAACCAGCATTGACCCCCAAGTAGGGCAACTATTAAGGGAATCTATTCGCATTTTAGCGCAGGATTTAAGCCTAAATTTGGCTCTTGATGATGATTTAGAGCGAATTGAGCGGGTTGATGCCACCAGCGCCTTAGCCAGCATTTCGACTCTCCCTTCAACGGTGGTAGCCAAGGAACATAATGCTGATTGTCTTTTAGGCAAGGTTAAAGTTGCCCCGTCGCCAGACTCTTCTCTAGAAACTGAGCAAGATTCTTTTAGTTATGGCTTGTATACTGCTGGAGGGAATTTAATTAATCGGACAGTAGCCAACCAAGGAGAAGCCGTTAAAATTGCTGTTGATCGCCTTACGCCTCAGTTTAATAATCTACTGGCTGCAAAATGGCTTAATTTAACCCTTAATGAATTTTCTTCAAGATTAAGAGTTAAAGCAACTTTGCTAATCGGGGATCAGAAAAAAGCAGTGAGCTGGCAAAGAACAACAGCTTTAATCAATAACCAAGCAGCATCTGCCAAAAAAACCAATGCTTCGCCTGTTAATTCTAGTATTGAATCTAATAATAATCTTCCTTTAATCACTAAAGGAACCGATCTGAGGCTCTCTTTAGACAATTCTGAAGACCGCCAGCTATATGCTGTAGTCTTGGGTATAGACTGTGATAGTAATATTTATGCGCTATATATTCCTAATCAGGCGGCTAATACTGAAGAAAACTTGCAGTCGAAAGTGGGAATTGCTTCGGGGACAGAAGTGATGATTCCTCCTCCCAAAACCTCGTGGAAATGGAAAGTTCCCGAATCTATTGGAATTAATACTTTGTATGTTGTATTAGCTGTAGCACCCTTTGCCGAAACTTTGAAAGCTTTTGCCACCCAACAAAATTATAAGTTTGACCAACAACAGATATTGAACGTAACCAATCCAATGGCACTAATGAAAGCTTTGCTCCAAGATTTGCATAACGCTAGCACGGTTCTTGATGGACTAGTGCCAAACGATGATGTTTATGCCTTAAATGTTGATAGCTGGGCAACTTTAAACTTTATTTATGAAGTAACTAACAGTTAAATGATTATATATCAGCAATCAGATGCAACCTACAGATATTGTTATTTTATCAAATGGGCCTGGAGAGGTTGCTACTTGGGTACGTCCAGTAGTGCAGCAATTACCTCAAATTTTAAATCAAGAAATATCATTCAGAATTTCGGTAATACTGTCTCCCTGTCCTCATAGCACTGGAAAAGAAACTGCGATCGCCTTGAGTTATCCAGAGGTAGACCGTGTCCTACCCCCTGAGGCATTTTTTGAGTTTTTGCTCTGGGGTAAAATACCAGAAAACTGGCAATGGCATTCACGGGGATTAGTTCTTTTTCTAGGAGGAGACCAGTTTTATACCGTAATTATTAGTAAAAGATTGGGATACTCTAGCTTAATATATGCCGAATGGGATGCTCGCTGGTATCGTTTTGTCAACCGTTTTGCAGCAGCTAATCAGCAAGTAATTGAGAAAGTTCATCAGGCTTATCAACACAAGTTTTCCGTGGTAGGAGATTTGATGGCAGACGCAGCTTCAGGAATTGAGCCCCATACCTCAAATAACACAGATAGTCCTCTCATTGGCTTACTCGTCGGTTCCAAACCAGCCAAGCTATTTCAGGGTCTTCCCCTCTGTATGGCGATCGCCGAAAAAGTTCAGCAACATCTGACCGCGGAATGCGGTGACAGGCAAGCCCTGCCTTTGCAAGGCAGGGAACCTGTCACCCAAGCTCAATTTGTCATCCCAGTCGCACCTACTTTGGATTTAGTTACTCTCAGTAACTATGCTAATCGACAACATAACCCTTTAATCTCAGCTTTGGGCAATGTTGATGGCACACTAATGACTGACAACGAGACTCAATTATCTTATTTAATTACTTCAGGTGGAACTAAGATTCAATTACTCACCGAATTTCCTGCATATGAAACCTTGGCTAGCTGCCAACTATGTCTTACTACCGTAGGTGCCAATACTGCCGAATTAACCACCTTAAGAGTTCCGATGATTGTCATGTTGCCGACTCAGCAGTTAGACGCTATGCGATCGTGGGATGGGATACCAGGAATTTTAGCAAATTTGCCTGGGTTAGGAGCAGTTTTCGCCAAGCTCATTAATTGGTTAATAATAAGACAAAATCGCCTGTTTGCTTGGCCCAATATCTGGGCAAAACAAGAAATTGTTCCCGAATTAGTGGGCAAACTTGAGCCAAAAATGGTTGCCGATCTAGTTTTAGACT
This sequence comes from Cyanobacteria bacterium P01_A01_bin.83, assembly GCA_039030815.1. GTDB lineage: Bacteria > Cyanobacteriota > Cyanobacteriia > Cyanobacteriales > Xenococcaceae > Waterburya. Next base: position 5,740 of record JBCCDL010000362.1, read on the forward strand.
ATTTAGCACATCCTCAGAAGTTACAAGTTATGCGAGAACATTTGACGGCGGTAGGACGGAAGACTGGCGCAGCCAAGCAGATCGCAGATATAATAAATCAAGAAATAACCAAAACTTAATAATCATTTTAACTTACCAAATTATCAGCTATACTCAGCTATGTAGCTGATCAATGTAGCTTAATGACCTTGTCAAAGATCATGATTCAAGGTTATATTCAGGTTAAAATTTGGTAGGGCATCTCAGCAAAACTATTGTTGATGAAATAGTTGTAATTGTAGTCAGAAGAATATAGTTCAACGAGCATCTATTCTTTGAGATTGTTAAGATAACCTTCTTTAATAGCTGATAAAATCCGACCGCATAATAAAAATTACAGCAGTCGGCAAAGCTTTTACCGTCTATCACAAATTATCTCTTCGTTACATCTTGAAATTACTTGATTAAATCTTAGAGTGATTGGTGATTGAGTCACAATCAAGTTACAGCTTTCTCCATTGATATTAGTTCTTTTGTCTTGATTCCCATATCCAACTGTATTTTTGACAAGAGCGAATAACTATAAAGTCCAAGAGTGTACTAGGAAAGAAACTGAAAACCTCTTTCGCGTATTCTCTAATCTATGAGACGTCAGATAGACCCCGCGCACGCACAATGCGATGTTCGCATCTTGAGCGCGAGGCTAACGCCTCTGACCGTGCGAAGCACGGCACT
>JBCCDL010000363.1:0-6446 GCA_039030815.1 Cyanobacteria bacterium P01_A01_bin.83
ACTCCCCTCGATATATTAAAAGAATTATTAGAAGATGAAGCTCCAAAAATCGTAGAAAGTGCAGAGAATAACTTGAAAAGGAGATATTCTGAGAAATAACTATCAAAGATTAGCAAGTGAACACTCAAAACTCAAATATATATTATTCTTTGACTCCGCTCAGTCAGTTAAAATTATCGAACTATTAAATAGCAATAGCGAAGCTTCTTTTTAGATGAAAGCAATTCAAACCATCAGTTTTAAAAGCAAAAACTTTTATTAACTAATGGTTTGAGTCTTTTTTGGCAAACTATCGCTCTCTAGCAATTAATAAGCATCCTGTAACTCATAAAAGTCTGGAGAAACATAATCTTTACGTAAGGGAAATCCGATCCAATCTTCATTCATTAAAATACGCTTGAGATTAGGATGACCATCGTAGATGATGCCAAACATATCGTAGCTTTCGCGTTCTTGCCAGTCTGCTGCTTTCCAGATCCAGTAGACAGAGGGGACTTTAGGATTATCCCGAGGCAGAAAAACCTTGAGTCGAACTTCCTCGGCTTGCTCAACATCATCACCAACTTTAATCAGATGGTAAAAGCTAACTAACTCTTTCCCTGCACCTAGATCATATGCCCCCTGACATTGAAGATAGTTATAGCCATAAGCATACAAAGCAGTGGCGATGGGTAATAATAAATCAGCCTCTACCTTGATCATTTCCACGTTAGAAGTATCGGGTGCTAGAGCCTCATTATCAAAGCCATTTTCTGTCAGCCAAGTTGAAGTTTGACCCGCAACAACTATATCTGATGCGTTTTCTTCAGAATTTTGCTGATCTTTATTTTCTTCAGCCATTTTGCACCTCTTCTGTTGCTGACTCGATCGCAGGCATTTCCATACCCATTGCCTCGGCTAGCTCCTTAGGTGGTGCTTGGCGAGTTTCGGACTGAACATAGGTGCCAGTTAAAATGGGCTGAACTGCCTTCATATTGTGGGTGGTACAGTAGTAGCGATGAGTTTGCTCTAGTACCTTGGCTCTTTCTTGAAGCGACTCATTAGAAACTTTTTTGCGTAGTTTAATAATGGCATCAAAAATAGCTTCAGGTCGAGGAGGGCAACCAGGAATATAAACATCCACAGGAATTAACTTATCTACGCCTCTAACGGCAGTAGTTGAATCTGAGCTAAACATCCCCCCAGTGATGGTACAAGCACCCATAGCGATGACGTATTTGGGTTCGGGCATTTCCTCATATAAACGGACTAATGCAGGCGCCATTTTCATGGTGATAGTGCCTGCGGTAATAATTAAATCTGATTGACGAGGACTCGAACGAGGTACCAAACCATAACGGTCAAAATCAAATCGCGAGCCAATCAAGGCAGCAAACTCAATAAAGCAGCAGGCTGTACCATAAAGCATCGGCCAAAGACTAGAAAGTTTTGCCCAGTTATAGAGATCATCTACCGTAGTTAAAATAACGTTTTCTGATAAATCCTGAGTGACCTGAGTTGGACTAGTCGGATTAAGTATTTTTTCTTGTTGTTGTTGTTCAAATGTTGGGGAATTCATGACCACTCCAAGGCTCCTTTTCTCCATGCGTACACCAAAGCAATCACCAAGATGGCGATAAAAATTAGGGCTTCTACAAATGCTAGCAATCCCAAACGATTGAAAGCTACCGCCCAAGGATACAAAAATACCGTTTCTACATCAAAAACTACGAACACCAGCGCAAACATATAATAGCGAATATTAAACTGAATCCAAGCCCCGCCAACAGGCTCCATCCCAGATTCGTAGGTTGTTTGCCGCTCTGGCCCACCATCACCAGGTCTGAGTAATTTTGAGGCGGTTAAAGCTAGGGCAGGAACTGCGCTGCAAATGAGTAAAAAACCTAAAAAATATTCATAACCGTTGAGAACAAACAATTTTTATCTATTTCTCCCTAGTAAATTGTGTACGTTGTTGTTATATCTACTTGTAACAATTGTAATGGAATCCCCTCACATATTCACGAAGTCAGAGATTACTGATTCTGATTTGATTTTGTATAGCTATATTAAGACCAGGAAAAATTCGGTAAATTAAACCTTGGCAAAACCTGGGGTTATGCCGCTAGATGGTTATATAGATTGTCCAAAAATTAATGCTTTAACGATGAAGAGTGAACAACAAATTATTGATGTGATCGCGAATGCTTGTGAAGATGAGCAACTGCGCTTTCAGATAATTATTCAGGATACTACCCTACATGTTTATATCAATCGACCAACTCAGGCTAGTCTGGACTATCACACCCTAAAGCAAAAAATTTATACGGCGATCGCTGATTCCTATGGAGCAAAATTTAAGCAAATTTGTCTTTACTGTCGCGTTTTGGGGGAATTGGAACCAGACTGGCAGTCAGTTTTGGAACTGGAATTTAGCAACCTGGCTTCAGAGCAAATTAGGTCTATGGTCGAGGAGATCGGCACCGCAGTTGATGCCACTAACTCTATTGTGGCGAGAATAGAGCAGGAGTTAGAGATTGAGTCATCTTTCTTGGAAGATCCTCAACTTGATTTTGAAGATTTACCCACCACTGGAGAGGATTATATTTCTGAGATTAAAGAAGCCCAATTAGCAGAATTACTGGAAGATTCCGTATCAGAAATTGACTTTAGTCAATACTGTTTTATTAGTAACCAGCGCTTGTTATATGCGGTACTCGATCCACCTTGGTCAAATATCGCTAGCTTGATTGATACATTTGATCGGTTTGATCTGGCAACCAAGCGATCGCAATTACCCGTTTTGGAAGCATATTGGTCACATTCCCTCGCTCCAAATCTGGATGATTTTAACCCCCAGGTGCAAGCATGGTGGCAGTCAGTTCAAGAGCTAGACTTGGATAATCGACGTAAGCTGGCTATTTGGTTGAGTCGATATTGTTTGAATGCCAAGGAAACTATTGCTACAATTCGAGAAGTTATTGATGCTCAATCTGTAGCTGTATTAGAGGAAAATTTGAGATCTCAGTCTGTAAACGACGACATTACCCCCTCAGAGAATAACCAGCCAGGTAATTCTGGCTGGTTGAATAATTTACGGGGTTTGATTAATAATTTTTTAAAAGTTTTCCAACCGACAAAAAAATGATCTCTAACTTAAAATTGTTGTTCTTGCAACTTTTGCATAAACCATTTTCTAGCAGTGTTGGCAATGGATTTGTAGACCTCTTTCCAAGTGAGATTAGAAGTACTTAACTCCGCTTCGCTTTCTTTCTGGATATCTAATGAAAGCCATTTAAGAAATTGTCCAATATTTTTGCTGTCTAGTTCATTGTCACAACTCTCTTCGAGAGCTTGTTTTAGTCTGACTTCGGTCACAAACAATTCAACAAAGTTGGCAATGCTTTGAGCAACTTCAGGATTAATTTGAGCGGCTTGCTTAGATTTTACTACCCGATGTTTTTCTCCTTTAGCTTTAAAAATTAGTTCGGTGTAACCTTCTCGAACAACAATGTCTGTTGTTTCAGGATACATTACTAAGCCTTCTCCAGTGCCTTCAACTCCAAAATTCGATTTAACCCAAGGATCTAGGGTTTCTACCTTCTCCACCATTTGATTGATTGTGTTAGCTGCGGTTTGTAGTTGATCTCCATCGCCAAAATCAAGAGTCACTGGTTCCCCATAATAAGGTAAAACAAAAATATCTTGATGCTCAGGTAAAATTTCTCGGATTTTCTCAGGACGTATTTCCAGCTTGCCTTGCGCTATGGCACCATATTGAATTGCAAATACTGCTAAAACTTTTTGTCTAATTTTAGAAATCGCCACTCCTCTTTGAATATTATTACCGCACCATTCGCCAAAAATAGTCAGGTGAGATTTTTGTTTTAGCCTACTGAAATAATCATAATTGTGACTCACCCAAGTAGCGAAGCCCGCATTGTCATATTGAGATGTGATAATTTGACTGCGCTTTTGAGCGGCAACATCTCCACTAGGGGTAATTTGAACTGCTGCATTAGTACCATGCAGCTTAACTTTGGCACGATAGGTGATTGTAGGTGTTTGATTTGTTTCTGAGAGATTACGACAAACATTATGTAATAGTTCAATGCTTGTCCATTTAATAAACTTGATTCCTGTTACGGTCGGCTTTACTTCTGGTTGACAATAGATGTGGGAAAGGTCTTGCCCAATTTCCGCCTCAACTTTTTCTAATGCCATGCCGTAGGAATATATTCCCCTTAGTTTACTTGGCTTAATTCTTGTACCATCTTTTAATACCGAACCAACAACAGCGATGGCTACGACATCATCTAATTGATATACTTGATCGAGATTGGCAATAATTTTTACTGTTTCCATTTCTATTGCCTGCATTGTATATAGTCGCAAAGCATCAGCATTCGGATGTTGTTCAGCGCTTATTACTTTCATTGCCATCACTGACATGAATTTGCCACCTCATAAAATGAACTTTAAGTAATTCATTGTAATACAAAAAACTAAATAGCAAGTAGTGAAAATGTTTTAAGATGCATATTTAATGCTTTGGCTTAATTTTTCGGCATTGCACAGTTATGAGGTGATTTGACAAATTTTGACTTTTAGAACTTAACTATGTCGCTTCCTTTCGGCTCTCTTTTTCTTTTCCATAATAGTGGCGGTGATTAGAGCGATTAGAGTCACAGGAATAACAAACACCAGCATGATGTTAATGTACAGTGGAAGCAAACTATGGTCTAAAGCATCCAAAATTAGGTAGCCATTGTATGCCAAATAATAAAACAAAAATAGCAACCCTTCCCAACGGTCAATGCGTTTCCCAGAATAGAAAATGGGAAAACAGGAAAATGCCACGGCGATCGCTACTGGAGCGCTAAAATTAATTACAGCAGGGCTGACATTGATGCCATCAGGAGCTATTGTTCCTGAAATACCCAAGACTGCCAGAATATTAAAAATGTTGCTACCTAAAACATTACCCACTGCAATATCTCTCTCTCCCCGCAAACTAGCTACAACAGAGGTAGCTAATTCTGGTAATGAAGTTCCTAAGGCGATAATAGTTAGACCAATTAAAAGCTTACTGACTTGAAAATACTCAGCAATGGTAACTGCTGAGTTGACGAGCCAGTTTGAACCAAAGATCAATAAACTGGAGCCACCGATGATAAACACAATATTTTTCACCCATAAACCTGGAGTAACCTCATCGTCAAAGCTATACTCCTCCGTGAATTCATCTATTTCTGTGCCTTGTTTCCTACTTTGATAAATTAATGAAAGAGTGTAGACAATACCACCAATAAATAAAATCACGCTATCTACTCGGCTTATTTGCCCATCTAAAGCAAACATAAATAAAAGTAGCGAGACACCAATCATAATTGGTACATCAGAACGGATAATTTGTTTCGTGACTACCAAAGGCGCCACAACCGAAGATAAGCCCAAAACCAACAATATATTGCAAATATTGCTGCCCACTATATTGCCGACTGCAATATCAGCTCCCTGTGGGGAAAAACTGGACGTAATGCTAACCGACATCTCAGGCGCACTAGTGCCATAAGCCACTATAGTCAGACCAATAATTAGGGGAGGCATTTGCAAAACTGCCGCCACCTTAGATGCACCCTTAACCAAAAACTCTGCCCCTATTACTAGTAATACTAAACCTATTACTAGGGTCAAAAACGTTATTGGACTCATAGAAGTAAAATTTATAAATTAAGCACAAAAAATTATTCAATTTATCGATCAGATTAATCTAATTCTGATCAAATCAAACAATAAGCTCACAACTTTTAATCATTGTGATACATGAATAGGTATTAAATACTAGAAATTAAGGCGCTCGGCAATAAGACAGTATATTTTGATTTAAAGTACTATAGTAAATGCAAAACCTGAAATAGCAAATATTTAAACAAATATTTAAAAATCAAAATTTGCTCTAATTTAGCAATACAAATCAACTACTTTGATCTGCTTGAGCCGACTTTAGTTCAGCGATTTTTTTTATGGTAGATTGATGTTCCCGTTCCAGAGTAGTTAAGATAAACTCAGGTAGCTGCTCAGAACTTTTTAACGCTAATTCAAAATTGGCTAAGGCTTCTGCCAAGATCTCGGGGTCATTTTTTTGTTTGCCAATTTTGCGGAGAATTTGCCCTTTAAGATAATAATGTTCGGGATTTTCGGGTGCCGTTTCCAGGGCGAGGTTAGCATACTTGAGGGCTTGATTATATTTTTTGAGATCGCGGTAGGCTACGGCTAAACCCCTCTCTACTAAGTAGTTTGGTGCAGCATAGCTCTCAAAACGAGCGATCGCTTGTTCGGGTTTGGAAAATGGTAAGTTTACGGCTAACAACAAGTCCATATAGCCTTTGATTAAATTTAATTCAGGATCATTGGGAGCAGCATCTTCAGCTCGATCCAAATATTTAAATACCAATTGCAGCTTA
>JBCCDL010000364.1:0-6429 GCA_039030815.1 Cyanobacteria bacterium P01_A01_bin.83
GCATTTCCAGGTTCGTCATAACTTTTGATCATTTGCTCTATTTTCTTTGCCATTGCTGAGTAAGGGGAATTGCCAGAGCGTTCCATCATTGGTGCTAAGGTTACATCAGCAAATTCAGTCTTAGTTGCCCCTGGTTCGATAATCACCACATCGATATTGAATGGTGCCAGCTCTAGTCTCAAACAGTCTGACCAACCTTCTAAAGCGTGTTTGCTGGCATGATACCAAGCACCAAGGGGAGAATATATTTTGCCACTGATTGAAGAAATATTGACGATCTTGCCAAACTTCTTAGCTCTCATAGAGGGTAAAACCGCTTTGGTTAGATTCGCTAAACCAAATAGATTTACCTCAAACTGTTTACGAGCATCTTCAATAGAGGTGTCTTCCATCGCACCACAAAGCGCATATCCCGCATTATTAACTAGAATATCTATGCCATTGCGATCGTTTTCTATTTGTTCAACAACCCTTTTAACATCACTATCATGAGTAATATCCATTTTTAAGGCGATCGCACCACGCTGTTCTAAATCCAGCATTTTCTCGACGCGCCTAGCAGCCACATAGACAGTTAAACCATCCTCAACTAATTGAAACGCGATCGCTTTTCCTATACCTGAAGATGCACCAGTTACTAACGCCACCTTGGGAGTATTCATTATTAGCCGAATGTAGTTATATATAACTGTTGAGGTGTTGACCCTTCGGGAGCGGAGCATTCCCTTGCGCCTTACGTCGACGCGGGGTCTCCGCTCTGTTGACTGTTCATTGCCCATTACTCATTGCTCATTGTCCATTGCTTGTATAAGTCGGGACGGCGAGTACGAGTGCGTTTGATTTGCTGTTGTTTGCGCCACTGATCGATCAACTTATGATTACCAGAACGTAGTACTTCAGGTACTTGCCAGCCTCGATACTCAGCAGGTCTAGTATATTGAGGATAGTCTAGTAACTCACTTTCAAAGCTTTCTTGCTTGAGGGATTCTACCTTGCCAACTGTTCCTGGTAAAAGTCTGGTGATGCCATTAACTAGAGTAAGGGCAGGAATTTCACCACAGGTTAAGACAAAATCCCCTAAAGATATTTCCTTCGTTACCAGATGCTTGCGGATACGTTCGTCTACTCCTTCATAATGTCCGCAAATCACAACTAGCTGCTGGTAATTTGTCGCAAAATCTTTAAGCAAAGATTGATCAAGGGATTCACCTTGGGGCGACATCAGAATGATTTCCCGTTGCGGTAACACTGGTAAAGACTCAACAGCGGCAAATATTGGCTCAGGCTTAAGTAACATACCTACACCACCACCGTAAGTTATGTCATCTACCTTACGATGCTTGTCAGTAGTAAAGTCACGGGGGTTTAATAGGTTTACCTGGGCAATTTCCCTCGCGATCGCCTTACCCAATAAACTACAATTAAGGGGCGAGGTAAAAAAGTCGGGGAAAAGAGTGATAATATCAAAACGCACGATTAAAAAATTGTAAAATTACTCATAAAATATACAAAAAGTCATGTTGGCTTTGGAGATTAGGTAGTCTTTGACACAACAGTTACGTAGCAATAGCAGCTACGATCGCTAGAATTAGAGCCAGATCTCTAGTCCGCACATCCCATTATGATTAATACCGAAGTTATAAATCCAACCTCCTCTTATATACAGTCTACCAAGAACGCCATTTTAGTAATTGGCGGAGCAGAAGATAAGGTACATGGTAAAGAAATATTACAGACATTTTTGATTCGCGCAGGAGGAAACAATGCTCGGATCGGAATTGTGCCTTGTGCTTCTCGTGAACCTATTCTCATTGGGGAAAGATACTATCATCTGTTCAATGAGATGGGAGCAAAAGAGATCAAGGTATTAGATGTACGCGATCGCTCTGGAGCAGATGATTCAGTATATCGAGACTTTGTAGAAAATTGTACGGGCATATTTCTGACAGGGGGAGATCAGCTTCGTCTCTGCGGTTTGTTAGCAGATACCCCTTTAATGAATCGAATTATAGCCAGGGCGCAAAAGCGTGAGATTAGTTTAGCAGGAACCAGCGCTGGGGCTGCGGTCATGGGGCATCACATGATTTCTGGTGGTAGCAGTGCTGAGTCACCTAATCGAGCTTTAGTAGATATGGCTATAGGATTAGATATAATTTCAGGAGTGCTGATCGATCAACATTTTTATAATCGTAATCGTCTAGCTCGTCTGTTGAGTGCAATTTCCGACCATCCAGAACTTTTGGGGATCGGTATTGATGAAGATACTTGCGCCATGTTTGAAAGTGATGGCATGATCCAAGTAATTGGCAAAGGAGCAGTTACAATTGTAGACGCACAACAAATGACCTATTCTAATCGCGCCCAGGTTGATGGTAATCAACCCTTAAGCATGCACAATCTCAAGCTACATATTCTGAGTCATGGCGAGCATTATGATTTGAATCGATATCTTCCCTTGAAATAAATTATTAATCTGATTCTAGAAATATTTTCAGTAAGCTAAAAGTTAACTAATGCTAATTAAAGTGTTCCTAGTGAACAGTTTGCTAGATTGTCAAAGAGAGATGATGAACAGACTGTTTAATTACCTGTTGCTGCTGTCCTACAAATTTGAACAGCAAATATAATGAGAATTCTTAAGACTCAAACCCTACGTGGACCAAACTATTGGAGTATTCGGCGCAATAAGCTAATTTTAATCCAGCTAGATCTAGAAGAGCTAACTGAGGTAACATCCAATGAAATTCCTGGATTTTACGATGGTGTAGTCAAAGTATTACCGAGCTTAATTGAACATTATTGTTCTCGGGGATATCGTGGTGGCTTTTTGGAAAGAATCAAAGAAGGCACCTTGATGGGACATATTATTGAACATATTGCCCTGGAATTGCAAGAATTGGCAGGGATGCCTGTTGGTTTCGGTCGTACCAGAGAAACCTCGACTCCAGGGGTATTCAATGTTGTCTTTGAGTACGTTGAAGAGCAGGCGGGGCGATATGCAGCCAGAGCAGCAGTTAGACTTTGTAAATCGATTGTTGAGACGGGAACCTATCCAGCTCAAGAGCTACAGCAAGATTTATCAGATCTTAGAGAACTTTATAGTAATACTGCTTTGGGTCCTTCGACAGAGAGCATCATTAAAGAAGCTGAAGCCCGAAAAATACCTTGGATGTGGCTGAGTGCGCGGGCAATGTTGCAACTAGGCTATGGGGCAAAGCAAAAGCGGATTCAGGCTACTTTGAGTAACAATACCAGTATTCTGGCAGTAGAGCTGGCATGTGATAAAGAAGGCACTAAAAATATTTTAGGCAATGCGGGAGTTCCTGTGCCTCAAGGGACGGTGATTGAGTATTTAGATGAACTAGAACAGGCGATTTCCGATGTGGGGGGATTTCCCATTGTCTTAAAACCCTTAGATGGTAATCATGGTCGTGGAATCACGATTAATATTGAGAATTGGGCAGAAGCAGAGACTGCCTATGACCTGGCGAGTACAGCCTCGAAAACTCGTTCGGTAATTGTCGAGCAATTCTATCAAGGAAACGATCATCGCGTCCTAGTCATTAATAACAAGGTTGTAGCCGTAGCTGAAAGAGTACCTGCCCATGTAGTTGGTAACGGTAAAGCCACAATTGAAGAGTTAATTGAGATCATTAATCAAGATCCCAGACGGGGTAATGGTCACGACAATGTGTTGACCAAGATTACGGTCGATCAAACTGCTCAAGCGGTTTTGGCGAAACAGGGGTATAGCTTAGATTCAGTTTTACCTCCCCAAGAAACAGCCTATCTCCGCGCTACAGCAAACTTGAGTACTGGCGGCGTGGCAATTGACCGCACTGACGAAATTCATCCCGAAAACGTTTGGTTAGCTCAACGAGTGGCAAAAATAATTGGCTTGGATATAGCAGGAATTGATATTGTCACTTCCGACATCAGTAGACCCTTACGAGAAACCAAAGGGGTGATTGTTGAAGTGAATGCAGCTCCAGGTTTTAGAATGCATGCCGATCCTAGCTATGGATTGCCCCGCAACGTGGGAGCATCAGTTCTAGAAATGCTATTTCCTGAGCAGGCTCCTAGTAGAATTCCCATTGTGGCAATTACGGGGACTAATGGCAAAACTACTACCACTAGGTTAACGGCTCATATTTATCGTCAAACTGAAAAGGTGGTAGGATTTACCGCCACCGACGGTATCTATATCCAGGAATATTTAGTGGAACAGGGGGATAATACTGGTCCTTATAGTGCTGGGGCTATTTTAAAAGATCCAACGGTAGAGATAGCTGTGTTGGAGACGGCACGAGGCGGTATTTTACGTTCTGGATTAGCTTTTGATTTTTGCGATATTGGAGTTGTCTTAAATGTAGCTGCCGATCATTTAGGGTTGGGGGGAATTAACACCATCGAACAGATGGCTCGGGTTAAAGCGGTAGTTGCCGAGACGGTGAAACCTGATGGCTATGCCATTTTAAATGCTGATGACCCCCTAGTGGCGGCAATGGCAGAAAAGCTCAATTGCAAAGTAGCCTACTTCTCGATGAATCCTGATAACCCAATTATCATTGAACATTCTCGCCGTAATGGATTAGCCGCCATCTATGAAAATGGCTACCTGTCAATCCTAGAAGGCAAATGGACACTTAGGGTCGAAAAAGCCGTTAACATTCCCATGACGATGGAGGGAATGGCTCCCTTTATGATCGCCAATGCTTTAGCCAGTTGTCTGGCAACCTTTGCTCAGGGAGTTGATATTGAGTTAATTCGTCAAGGAGTAAGAACTTTTCAAACCTCTGCTGCCCAGACTCCAGGCAGAATGAATTTATTTGATGTCAAAGATTATCGAGTGCTGATTGATTATGCCCATAATCCCCACGGATTTAAGGCTGTGGGGGATTTTGTCCGCAACTGGTCAGGGGGTAAGATTGGTGTTGTGGGGGGACCTGGCGATCGCCGTGATGAAGATTTGCTTCTATTAGGAACGATCTCTGCCAATATTTTTGACCGCATTATTGTCAAAGAAGACGAAGATCCTAGAGGTAGAAAACCAGGGGAAGTCGGCGACTTGATTACCAAAGGAATTTATCAGATAAATTCTGATATAGATTGCCAAGTGATTCTAAAAGAAGTTGAAGCTATCAATCTGGCTTTAAACCAGGCACAAGCCAACGATCTAGTAGTTATTTTCCCTGAAAAAGTTAGTCTAGCAATTGAAATAATCGAGCAACGCATTAAATCAGAATAGTTAAATTAATGGAAGCATCCCCTGAAGGCAGCTATATTTGTTTGCTCGACGATAGATTAAGGGTTACATCATCTAATACATCATGTTTGTTCCACAATGGGATGCTTCCAAATTAATCTGATGTATAACAAATATCTTTTGAAGATTTTAATTTCTAATAACAATTTTACGTGTTTCGGCATTAAGACAAATCCAACCGAGATCTTGTAAACGAGTGGTTAGATTAGAAATAGTTACACCAAGTTCTTCAGACATTTGATAAAGATCTTGCCATTTAGTCAAATCTTTACCTTGTTTTAATTTTATTAATATATGCTGAGGCATTAACAAGCATCCTGCAAAGTATTGCGCTTGCCATTCAATTTTTTCTAAATTACTACTACGACAAAGAAAAGGTTGTACTTTAACTTCTATCCCTTTTTTCTTGAGTTTGATATAGCTATCAACTTTTTGAGGATCAATATGTAAGACCCAGTGTCCAATTTCGTGGGCAATAGTTGATTCACCAAAACCACCTTTTAATTGAGGGATATTTTCGTTAATTTCAATTAGTTTTTCCAGTGGTAAAATGCGTGCTGCGATCGCACCTTGTTCGTCATCAGCAATTGTATCCCACACTAAATCAAGATCCAAAAATTCGGCAATAACGCTGGCATCTATAGGTAGCTGTAATTGATTTTGCGATCGCTCCATTCGTAACCATATATCTAAAGCGGCAGCTTCAATTTCAAGTTTAGACATGAAGCGAAACGGGCGAAAAACACTCACAAGCAACTCAAATAATATTATTGATTATCATTAGTGGAAGCTTCACGAAATACTCTTTGAGCAAATTCAGGGTTTTCTCTCATTCTACGGAATAAGACGGGCATGTCTTTATAGTGCTGTTTGAGTAAATCTTCTTCCTGTTGAGGAATTCTCCCCGCTAGAAAGATTAACTCTTCTTCATTTAATTGTAAATGCTTTGCCAAGCCTCTAATCACTTCTTCTTTGGGAGCATAATCTGCTCGATTATTCTCCAACTTAGAAAGATAGGTAAAGTCAATCTGGAGTAATTTGGCTAGTTCTCTTTGGGAATACTTGCGTTCTTTTCTAGCTTGACGAATTAATTTACCAAAATCATCTGACACTTTTATTATTCCTATTAACTCTTTACTTCATCTTAATTTAGCTTGAATAAA
>JBCCDL010000365.1:0-6428 GCA_039030815.1 Cyanobacteria bacterium P01_A01_bin.83
GATTGCTTTTGTGGAACGCTCCTTTTACTCAGACCCATGCTTTAAGGCATCTCGTAAATATCAACGGAGTACAAGCTGGCATCCCACAAGAGGTAAGAGCGCAAAGCTTAGGTCATACAGTGCAAATGAATGAAAGCATCTACAAAAAACGTCAATCTACGCAAACTACAATTGACCTATTACTTAACTCAAACTCTAACGCTATCGACTTTGTAACTGCCTTAACAGAAGCGAAAAAGTTAGTCAAAGAAGATGAAAGAAACAAACAAATGAGCGCTCGATTAATGTCAATAATCTATCAAAAAGACAGCAAGGTAATTAGTGAGCTACTATGACATAAAGCTAATAGATAGATGCTAGCTGTACCTCAATTTTTACTACTAAACTATCTCGGATATGAGGTAGTTTTTTATTGCTTATTCCTATTAGCAAGCTATACTTTAAACAGGTTAATGGCATAACCTACAGACTTCTCTTCAGTCGCAACAGACTCCCTTGGGCAAGGGGGGTTTTGTTGTTTTTAGCTAAGGCTTGACTTATCAATGGGGTTGGCTATTATACGCTTTCACCTTCGACAGTAAAGGGTTTTACTGCGTAAAAAATCTTCGATTCAAGCCCTTGACAGTCTACGGTTTCAGCGCTTGAGGTTAGCCAACAAAGATAAGTCTCACCCAAGTGCGCGTCAACGAAATATTAACTACTTCTAAATATTAATTATTAGCTAGTGACACACTGACTTTAGCAGTACATAATTACTGGCATACAAAGACGGCTATATCTCCCTGATTCTTTTCATAAAGCCTGAGCATGCCATAATTGCTTTTCTCTAAACTATAAATATATTTGTAGCATAATTAGTAAAAACTGTTAATAAAATAATGAAATGCAGCCCGTTTTTTGTTGCCTTTGATTTAAGCGCTTAAATAATTGGGGTATGTTTGTTCTCTATTTACTCGCCTTCGGCTTTTAGTTATAGTCGTATTTGAGTAAGGATTGAGTAAAATGTCTGCCCTTCTAAGGCGCAGGTTTTAGTGAAAGTTAAAGGTTGAACGCGATAGCGTGAAACAGGCCATTCAGGACTTGAACCTGAAACCTACGCCTTAGAAGGGCGGTGCTCTATCCAATTGAGCTAATGACCCAGATTAGCCAGATTATAATAACACATTATTATCGGCACTTGTCAACAATTCAAACTCTCATCAGTAATGATTGTCCTCATCCCTCATCCCTCATCCCTCATCCCTCATCCCTCATCCCTTTACTTATCCCATGACCTAACATTACGAGCATTAGCTTGATTTTTCGCTGCGGTGGCATTAGCCGAAAAAGAATGTTCCGAGCCTTCTCGGTTAACCTGACTTACTACCTGGCGAATTACTTTACGAACCTTTGTTTGATAAGTACTCAAATAGCTTTGCTTATGCTGATTGTATTCCTTAGCATTGGTGGCATAGAGAGCAGGAACATTCTCATGGTTTAAGACCAAAGCACAAACATCCGAAAGATCAATGCGATCGCTATTTACCGCGTAATCAGTATGAATATGACTATAGGCATCGGCAATGACTTCCCCTTCAATTAGATTAGTTAAGCTGAGGTTTGCTAACAGATCAAAAATGTCACTGTTGCCAACTTTAGTCTGTTTACCATGTTTGATTTCACGCCAGGAATCAGTTCTATGCTGCTTGAAAGTTGAGTTACGCGCCATAACCACATCTTTCTCTAGAGTTCGTAGACGATTTTGTTGCAGTACTTCTTCAATCGCTCTGGGTAGAAGTTTTTTTTGAACAAGTTCTTGAGATCTTTTGCTATATTCTTTCTGCTGTTTCAAATAACCGCGAGGGGAAGTAGCATAGAGACTAGGTACTTGATTATGGTTTAGCAGCAGGGCGCAAACCAATGCAGGTTCTAGATATTGTTTTTCCTTGAAATATTGGGTATTAATTACCAATAAAACTGCTTGAAGTATCTCTATTTCTGCAACATTGATCAGCTTTAGCTGACTAGCTAACTCCTCTTGAGTTGCAGCTTGGTAATTAATTTTACGAGAATCATTCATAGTTGTTCCCCAATAATTCACGACGATTTTAACTCTCATTTTTCAAAATGTGTGAGAGTGAACATTGATCATTGAGCATTAAACATTGAGCATTGATTAACTAAATTGAAGATCTCTTGGTTGACAAATCCGCGTTGCTTAAATCAAGATGCCAGCGACGCAAGCGGTCATAAAACAGGCGATAGAGCCAGCCATCAAAGCTCTCAGGCTTAACTGTGCCAAGTCTGCTTGACGCTGAGGAGCGATCGCACTAATGCCGCCGATCTGAATCCCTACTGCTCCCAAATTAGAGAACCCGCACAGAGCATAAGTTGCGATAATTTTAGCTCGTTCAGAAATTATGGGGTTATCTGGAGTAATTAACTGTTGCAAATCCAAATAAGCGACAAATTCGTTAAAGATCAGCTTTTTACCCAGTAAAGCGGCAATATCTTGGCAGTCGGCTAAAGGAATTCCCATCAGCCAAGCAATAGGAAGCATTAAATAAGAAAAAATTAATTCTAAGGACAAATTACTCAAGCCAATTAGAGTTCCCAACCAATTCAATATAGAATTAACTAAAGCCAGTAATCCCAAAAAAGCAATCAACATCGCGCCAACATTAAGTGCTAGCTTTAGCCCTTCAATCGTACCAGTAGTGACTGCATCAATCCCATTAACATAGTTTGAGGTGGTGGGAATTTTAATTTTGCCTAGGGTTTGGGGTTTTTCTGTCTCAGGATAAAATAATTTAGATATGGCTAAAGCAGCAGGGGCAGACATAACTGATGCAGCAAGTAAATGTTCGGCGGGAATACCAAAAGAGATATACGCCGCCATAACTCCGCCAGCAATGGTAGCAAAGCCGCCAGTCATGATTGAGTGTAGTTCAGATTTTGTTAAGCTCAATAAATAGGGTTTGATCGTTAAAGGTGCTTCCGTATGCCCCACAAAAATATTGGCAGCACAGCTAAGAGACTCTGCCCCAGAGGTCTTCATCGTTTTCATCATCACCCAACCCATCATCGCTACTAAACGAGGCAAAATATTGTAATGATAGAGCAATGAGATAAAAGCAGAGAAAAAGATAATAGTTGGCAAAATCTTAAAGGCGATAAAATGCTCCTCAAAACCATCGCCAAATACCAGTTTTGCTCCAGCATCGGAGAAGTCAAGAAACTGTTCGGCAACCGAACCCAAAAACTGAAACAATCTCAAGCCGAGCGCAGTTTTGAGCAGCAGTACCCCCAAAATCAACTGGAGAGCAATACCCCACAGCACCGTATTCCAGGGAACCAGCTTTCGGTTGTTAGAACATAAATAGCTGAGAAAGATAAAAGTACCCAAACCCAATAAAGAAATCAAACGATAAGTCATAGGCGGTCGGGCGGCTACGGGTCGCGTAGTCGCTTATGAGACAGCATCTATGTCTAACATGATTTCAGACCGAAAAAAGTTCCCTGAGATGATTAATTATCTAAAGACTCAATCAAGATGTTGTCTAAAGCCCAATTATCATAGCTAGCACCACTATATGCTATTTGTGTCCAGCGCAATAGTGTACTGTCTGTTTGGGCATTAGTGGGAATAGATTCGCTAATCCCTGTCCAACTTGTATAATCTTCAGTGTCGTAGATGGCAATTTGTTGCCAATTATCACCATCATCCACAGAATATTCTAAACTTACATCCTCTCCAGCATCAGCATTTTCGCCACCGTTAGAGCTAGTGCCAAAAATTAACTCAAAGGAAATATCCCCGCCATTAGCAACATCAATCGCTTTTGTAGTTAGAGAACGCGAATTGTCGTTGTAGCTGCCACCAGTAAAGAATAACGAGTTACCACTTCCGCCAAAATTAGAGTTGATCTCGCTATCGCCAATGCTATTCCATTGACTGTTATCAATATTTGGGTCGAAGTTGTCGCTGATCAAGTTCAAGCTAGGCAGTTTTTCCACCAACAAAACATTATCTAATCCCCAATTATCAAAACTAGACCCACTATACTTAACCTGTCTCCAGCGTAATAGAGTCGCCTCAGTTTGAGCCGCAGCAGGAATGTTTTTAGTTACAGTCGTCCAAGCAGTATAAGCCTCGCTATCATAAATTCCAAGATTGCTCTAGTTAGCACCGTCATCAATCGAATACTCTAAAACAACGTCTTCTCCAGTATCGGCATTCTCGCCACCATTAGAGCTAATGCCGAAAAATTAAATCAAAGGCGACAGCACCTCCCTCCCGCAAATCAAGAGCTTTACTAGTAGCAAACCGAGCATTTCCGCCAGAGCTACCTCCAGAAAAATATAAAGAGTTGCCGCTGTTATTAAAGTTGCTATTAGCAACTCCATTATTAATTTGTTGCCATTGAGTATTTATCGGGTAAGGTTCGAGAGTCACCTCTCTCTCCTCCCCTAAGAACCGTGCGTGACAATTTCTTATCACACGGCTCAAGCCATATTATCGAATATGACTGATATCAAAAATTCCGTCAAGAAACGTACCAAATGTTAAGCAAGGCAAAAGATGCGACATTTGAATTAATGGATAGCGTGATGACAACAAAAAATGTTAGTTGTTTGGCGGAATTTTCTCGATCACCTATGTTTAGAAGAAAATGGTCAGGTATCTACGAAGCATTACACGATAGCCGTCCAAACAGAAACAAACTTATGAAAAGAGTAGATTCTGTAGTTGTATCTAGCTTTCATACAACTATTTTACAATGAGTAAAAATCTTGATATATAAAGATTTGATGTTGAAAATGTATCGATAAAGCCGTCTTATTTAGCGGGGCGCATACTCCCAATTATTTCGGTAATGACGAAGCATTTCCAAATGTGCTATACCTGTGCAGAAACTAGTCCTGAGATCATACCAGAACTTTGATTATCGTCTTTAGATAATACTTCTTTTGCCTCTATTACCGATGACATCCTCCAATAACTATAGTAATTAATTATGGAAATTAATTTAGATTAAATTGAGCAGCATCTTGGCAATTTTGGGGACGAACATATTTTTAATTGACGAGCGACCTACAGAGGCGCAGCCCCGTAGGGGCAGATTGCGCTCCGCGCATCTGGGCATTCGCAAGGGGCTGTGGTCGTAGCTTTGCTGCGACACGGACGGCTAGAAGTGCATGCGGGCAAGCCCTTTGCGAGGCAACCTCAAAACTCGCGTCCTCCTTTATATGCCCCGCTCTGTCCCACATGTACGCGTGAGTTTGGTTACCTCATAATTAATATTTTAGGAAAACTGAATAATGAGAAAATTGATGGCGGCACAGAAGTTTAAAAACATTCTTATTGTGGATGATACTCCCCAAAATCTTCATTTACTGGTAGATATTTTAACTAAATATGATTATAAAGTTAGACCAGTACCTAATGGTAAGTTGGCAATTTCTGCTGCCCAAATTAGCCCACCAGACTTAATTTTGTTGGACATTATGATGCCTGACTTAAATGGCTATGAAGTCTGTAAAAAGCTGAAAAGCGATCCTCAAACTAAAGATATTCCCGTCATTTTCATCAGCGCGGTTGATGAGGCGGTTGATAAAGTAAAAGCCTTTGCTGTCGGTGGAGCAGACTATATTAGTAAGCCATTTCAAATGCACGAAGTGTTGATGCGAGTCAGAAACCAGCTTGCTTTAAAACAGCTTCAGCAACAGCTAGTTGCTAAAAACGAACATCTTCAACAAATAATCTCTCAACTAAAAAAAAGCCAAAAAAAGGTAGTCCAGGCACAAAAAAATTCAACTGTAGCCAAAATTACTTCAGGTCTTAGTCAGCAGATAAATACTCCTCTGGCTGAAATCAACAGTACTTTAGAGGATATAAAACATTTTGGTGAAGCTAGTTTACAAGATATTCCTAGTTTCTTAGCTCAAATTTCTCCCCAACAGCAAAAGTATTTTGTCTCTTTACTCAAGCAGGCTCAAAATAATCAAATTAATCCTTTACTATCTGCTACAGCAAGAGAAGAGTTGAAAAACGGCATTATTACTAAATTAGATAGATTCCAATTGGAAAAAGCTGATAAAATTGCCCACATGCTGATTGAATTGGGGTTCAATGAAGATATCGAAGAGTTTATGCCTCTGTTTGCTAGTAAAAACTATTGGTCAATTCTCGATAATGCTTATCTAATTACAAATTTGCATCGTCGTGTTGTCAGTATTGCTGATTCAACAGTCAAAGTGAGCAAGATAATTAATGCATTTGAAGATTATGCTAATCATGATATTAAGACCGTTAAACGCCAAGCCAATGTTAAGAATACCATTGAGCAAGCTTTAAACTTATTAAGCAATCAAATGTCCTCAGGGATTCAAGTTATTAAGCATTATGGTAATGTCTCTACTCTTAATTGTTATCCTGAGGCACTGCA